>DASZPH010000052.1:0-179959 GCA_035550375.1 Pirellulales bacterium
TCGTGGAAACGATGCTTACCGCCATTGAAACCTGCCGCCAGCAAAACCGTAGCGCCTTGGACTTCGTCACCCAAGCCGTCACCGCTCATTTCGCTGGCCAAAACGTCCCGTCTCTGCTCCCCAGGCTGTGACCGGTTACCAATTCCGCCCACTGCTGGCTGCTTTTGATTCGCCCGATGACATCCGTTAGAACTCTTTTACGGCCGGGACTGTCGGGTTGGCAGTAACCATCCGTTCACGAATGGCCTCAAAATCCTTGGTCGATGCTTCGAGGAGAGTCATGATCACGTAGGGTTCTGACAGTTTCGTCTTCTGCTGCGCCTCGGAATACTCGTCGCAGCGCCAGACCGTGACGCCCTGGCGTCGCAGATCCAGCCGCCTGGTACATGACCGCAATGGCCTCACGTTCCACGAACCTTTCTTTACGCGCGGATCGCATTCGACCGCCAGCAAGAACTCGGGATCAGTGCCTCTTGCTGTTACGAAGGCAAAAATGGCTCCGTCAAGCGAACCATCGGTCGAGGCGGGGTATCGATACAAGGGATGAGCCAACATCCGCAATTCCTCTTGGGCGTCGCTTGCCCCAGTTTCGCGAAACATCGTGAGCTCGAATTGCTGGGCGATCTCTCGCATCTGCGATCGGCGAGCGTGCTCTTTTTTTGCCGGTGCAGCGACATCATTCAACGGAATCGAGTTCCTGGCCGCGACCGGATTCCACTCGTACGTCTGCCCCACAGAAAAGGCCAAAGGAGTAAAGGGCTCGTCCACCATCGTGTGAAGCTCGATGAATGCTCGACGTCGACCGGGCTTCTCTGAATCAGCTAGAAAGCAGCCGACCATGACCGGCCGCCCCTTTGCGGTCCAGACGTAGTAACTGCCGTGCCACGATCGGTCGATTGTCCAATTGAGCAGCGAATCACCAGATCGCTCGAGCTGGGCGCCCGATGCCAGCTTGGCGCTGAAGCTCTTCGCGAGGGCGTCGAAATAGGCGAATTGTTTCATCGCCTCGGCTCGTTCGGTCTGCCCATTGGAAGGCGTTTCCTGGGCCTTGCCGTCCGGAAAGTAATCGACCAGGAGGGCGCAGAGGATCGCGATCAGTCTGCAACGAGATCCTGACATAAATCGCCTTCCGATTGACTGCGTGAGCAAGCGGCCGTTAGTCATTTTTTGGAGGCCGCTGGTCGAGAACTTCAATATCATCGATCAGGAGTCCATCACCATCGTGATAGCCTTCAATTGATCCCGCCTGCGCAAAAATCAGAGTACACAATCCTGTTCCCCGGCGAGCAAACATCTCGACAAATCGTTCGCCATTTCTTGCTTCTCCGAGATCGATTTCGAACGTCTTCCACATTGACGACGCCTCAATCGTGCCGAAGTCTAGTCGATTGTCGTAGCGTCGATCTTCGACGGGTTCGATGCGCAGATCGAACTTGATTGTGGCTTTATCTCCCAGGTTCGCGTTTTCCGCTTTGAACTTAGCGCGAAACTTGAAGCCTCGAAGGTCCTCGGTTGTCCGGGCTGTCATGATTTGAGGCAACATAAATCGTTGGGCTGCATCAGGGCGTCCCTCGTAACGAAACCCGCTATAGTCGATTGATTCAGGAACATGCTCCCATTCCACTCGCAGGACTCCTGGTCGGCCATCGGCTCCCGCTGTTTCAGGCAATTCAGAAAAGATTAGCGCAAGCTGACCTTTGAACTGGGCCGCCGCAAACGGCCAGACGGCCCGTGTCGGCTTCACATTCCTAACTACTTTGCCGTCGGATAGACGGCCGCGAAAAGTCGTTAAATCGGAAAAATCATCGCGAAATAGCGGCGGCGACTGACGTGGCATTGGTTCTAGATGGTTACCAACGTCGCTTTGATCCTTCACAGTGGGATCCAAGATCTGGGGTGGTATCGCAAGCATCGGTTTGATTGTGGTTGCGGGCTCACTGGGTGCCGACGCCAGTTCCTGCACTTTGTAACCCGCTGGCGGTTCCAGGCTAAACAGCGACTCATCCAGGTCCGCGTCGAATACGAAATCGCTGCAAATCGTCGGCTTCATGTTCGGTGTCGATGGCGCACTGCGTTCAAGACGGACTGGCATACCGGTCTTCGGGTCGCCCCACAGGTCGCAGATCATGCCGCGGCCCGTCAGTCGGTATCCGACAAGAGGTCGGCCGTCGATCACTTTTTCACCGAGCGACTGCCGAATCGAATCCGGTTGGTCGCGGGCATCCGCAAGCTGCGACCGCAGTTCGAAAAAGATTTCCCTGGAACGTTTTTCTTTGGGGGTGCTTGCGAGGGTCGTGACGATCGCAACTTGTTCATCCGGCCGCAGCGTTAAGCTGTTGCCCATATCATCGGAAATTGTCACCATCTTGTCCTGCTCCAATCGCATCCGTTGCGGGGAGGCCATCGCCATCACCTTGCTTGCTATTTTCTGCCCATCAACGTCAAACGTCGTCTTGAACGTCACAGTCTTTGCACTAAGGATCGGTTCGATGAAGTCCGCAAAGGCCGGTGTGGTTCCGACTCCGTGGAACCACAAGGCGAGTCCTCCGATCGCGAGCGCCAAGATTGCCGAGGCCGAAATACGGGAAACCGGGGAACGCATGATCCACCTCGAAGCGTCTACGGAACGAGAAAGCAGCGTGGGATGAATCATCTCTTTCTGCGTGCGAACGATGGGGCGCTGGAATGCGTCGGCTGCGACTGCCGACACGATTCGCTTGACGATGGTTGCCTCCGCGCTGTCTGTCGCCAACGGTGCCTCGGCAAGCGCACGACATAATTCTGTTAGTTGCCGCAATTGCTCGCCGCAATCGGAACACGTCTCGGCATGTCCACGTACTTCCTGTTCTTCGTCGGATGGCAGGCATCCGGCCGCTGCCAAGCTGATCGGTTCCGCCCAATGTTTGCAGGGATGGAGGAGATGACTCATGGTTTGCTCTCCCATCTATTCCCTGTCGGAAGTGAAAAGGTTCACGGTAGGATTCATTTGCCGCAACTTTTTCAGCGCGTGATGCAGTCGCGACTTCACCGTTCCCAACGGACAGCCAAGAACGGCTGCAATCTCGTCTAACGTCGCACCCGCGAAGAAACGCAGTTCGACGACCAGACGATGCTCTTCCGGCAATTTCGCCACCGTTCGGCGAATCCGTAGGGCATCTTCGGACGCCTCCGCGGAACGATCGGGCGTGTGCGCTATGCACGGCGTTTGGTCGAGGCCATCCGATGCAGAGAGCCTGGCGGCGTTCTGCTGTCGCCGTCCTTTCAAGAACCGGTGACGTAGAATGCCGTGTAGCCAACTGGAGAACACGCAGCGACCATCGAAGCGCGCCACGGATTGCCACGCTCCGATCAGTGTCTCTTGCACCAAGTCCTCGGCCCAGTGCTTATCCTTGCAAAGGGCTAACGCACAGCGCCACAGGCGCGCAGCGTACTGTTCGGCCAATCGCTCAAAGGCAGTCGCCTCCCCGCCCCGGGCACGGTCGATCAACTCGCGCTCGTCGTCCTCGGGTATGCTCACGATACCGGTGATTCCCCTGTTCCAGCCAAAAGGTTCACTTGCGAGAACATTTTTCTTGTGAAGTCCTGCCGCCCGAACGCCTCGCTTGGCCATGACAAAGACGCCGACATTGCCGTGAAGGCGTTTGACTTGTCCCCTAGTCGGGGATTGGAGAAATGCGACGCCGTGGAGATGCGCCACCCCCTTTGAGCGCTACCCTGCAGGGACATTCCTCTAAAATGGGAAACATGCGAGGTCGCGAAAGAAAGACAGTCCTCTAAAGCACTCGCGTGAAAAGCGTTAGACGCACATCCGCAAACACGGGAAGTACGAAGGCAGGGCTTCAGCGGCCTCGCATTTGGTGGCGGGAGGCGATTATTCCGGCACCGATTCTGTCACGAAGGATGACGACCTGCGTTTTGAGGTGAATCGGCAACTTCTTATACCGCAATGGCTTGAGGAATGGGCGGCACAGGACTCGAACCTGTGACTTCCACCGTGTGAGGATGGCGCTCTAACCAACTGAGCTAGCCGCCCGAAAACTCAACCGAATATAGACGAGCACCAAGTGCCGAACAAGGTTCAACGCCCGGCGAAGAGACGGCGAAGCAACCCACGCCCAAAAAAGGGCCTGGAGCAAAGGACAGAGCCCGCGCCGTAGGGATGGTACCGGCAACGTAGGGATGGTACCGGCAACGGAGTGAGGGACTTTTGTCCGCCGCACCTCAGCCCGCGGCTTCAAACGGCTTCTCTTCCGCGTCCGGAGGAACCGTTTCGGCCGAGGGCTGGCGAGTTTCTTCCAGCGTCGGCTCGGCGGCTGGCGGCTCGAACTTGGGCGCCGTCGCCTCTTCGCGATCGTCGATCTCGTTGTAACGACGCACCTGCGCCGGCCGCGTCTCGGCCTGACGCAATTCGTCCTGCAGATCATGCATGCCCTTCTTGAACTCCGACATGCTCTTGCCCAACGAGCGAGCTACCTTGGGCAGGTTCGACCCGAAAAGCAGCACCGCTACCACCCCCACCACCATCAGCTCGACCGGACTCAGACCAAACATGCTGCTGTCTCCCTTTACGAATTGCCCGACGGAGCATTCTTGGCCCCGTCCCCCGACTCGTCGTGCTCAACCTCGTTGACGCCCTTCTTGAATTCCACCACGCTGCGCCCCATCGATCGCATCAGGGCCGGCAACCGGTTTCCGAAGAGAAGCAGAACGACCCCCGCTATGATCGCCAGCTCCATGGGATGAGTTCCAAAAAAGGCAAATACGGGTGTCATGCCGAAGTCCCTCACGTTATTGCGGCACCCGAAACCGGAGCGGACGCTGCCAGCCGGTGACGACGCCAGAGGATATTCTTAGAATTCTGAAGGTAATGCAGGCGGGATCGAGCGAAGATTTGCGGTCCGCCTCAACGGGCCGACGCCCGCGCGCAGACATAAACGCAAACCGCCGCTGCTCAACACTCAATTCTACTGAGCCGGGTTCGCCTGTCAAACATGGCGGCCCGGATTTCGCACTGCAAGACTACGTCTATCCCCTTGTCCCACACCGCTTTCCATGACCAAGAAAACCACCCGAAGCAAGTTGGCCAAGACGCGGCCCCAAGCAAAAAAGCGCCACCCCAAGCATCGGGCAAGCTGGAGCGGCCAGCTCCGCTTCGGCTTGGTTTCCTTTGGCGTGCAGGCGTTCAACGCCCACCTGTCTGAAGCAGGCGAGTTTCACTTCCACCAGCTCCACGTCGACTGCCATAGCCGCATCCGCTATCTGAAGACATGCCCGATTCACGGCGAGGTGGATAACGATGAGGTCGTTTCGGGCTACGAATACCGCAAGGGGAAAAAATACGTCGAGATCGATCCCGAAGAGCTCGATGCGCTGCGGACCGAAAGCGAACGGGCGCTTACCATTGATGCCTTCATTAGCCCGTCTCAGCTTGATGCGATCTACTATGACGGCCGGCGGTACCTCCTCGTCCCCGACTCGGCGTCATCCGCCGAGCCTTACGCCGTGCTGGCGCAAGCCATGCGGAACCAGGGCCGCGATGGCGTGGGTCAAGTGGTTTTTTCTGGCCGGGAGCAGCTTGCGCGGCTGAGGGCGGTTGAGGGGGTGCTCGTAATGTCGATGCTCGATTACAGCGCTGAGGTTAAGAAACCCGAGGCGATGGCAGCCGAACTGCCGTCGAAGCGGCTTTCCTCTCGCAATGTCGAGCTGGCCGAAGCGCTGGTGAGCGAGTGGTCGAAAAAGAAGTTCGACTTCGATGATTACCAGGACCGGTATCGGGCCAAGGTGAAGGAGTTAATCGACGCCAAGATCGAAGGGCGAGAAGTGGTGGTGCCGGAACCGGAGCAGCCGCCAGAGGTGATCAATCTCGTGGACGCCTTGAAAAAGAGCCTGGCCTGGCGGGAATCGCAAAGATCGGAACGGGCATCGCGTTCTCGCCGGAGGCGGTCGGGCCGCCGGGCATCATGAGTGACTCAAAGCCCCACGAGACGGCCGACTCCTTCCTGGCGGGCCAGCTCGAGGAGCTTCCCGCCTAGGGCGACATCCTCGACGGCCAGGCCGACGCTTTTGAAGAGCGTCAAGCTTTCGGCCCGGCTACGGCCCACCGCCCGGCCCGCCACGACCTCGGCCAAGTCGACGGCCCGGGACCAGTCGAACACGCCCTTCTGCAAGGCGTCGACAAAATCACCCGCTTCGCGCCGGCACGCCTCGACGCTGTCACACACGATGTTGTCGGCCCGCCGCACGACGGTAGCGTCGATCTCCGCGCGTGTCAGCCAGTTCGAGCCCACGGCAGCGACGAAGGTCCCTTCGGCCAGATCGTGCCCGTCGAAGACCGGTTCGGTGCTCGTCGTGGCCGTGATGACGATCGGCAGCTCGGCCGCCGCCTCTTGAGGCCGGTCCACTGGCACAACTTCGAGATTCAACTCCGCGGTCATTCGCTCGGCGAAGGCGACTCGCTTGCTCTCGTTGCGGCTGTAGACAAATGCCCGTTTGAGCTTTCGTACCGTGGCGACGGCCGCGAGCTGTGTCTCGGCCTGATGACCGGCGCCAAAAATGCCCGCCTCAGCCGCCCCCGCTACGGCCATCGCTGCGGCGGCCACCGCGGTGGCCGCGCCGGTGCGGAGTTGGCCGAGACGGTCGGCCTCGATCAGAGCAACCAGTTCTCCCGTCTGGGCGTCGTAGAGGCCCACCAGAAAACGAGCCCCCTGTTTCGTCGTCGTGTAGCATTTCCAGCCGACTAGCCCAAGATACTGGCCGGTGGCGCTCATCGAGTGCAAGACGATCCCCGGCGCTTTCGCCCGCTGCCGTGGCACGTTGCTGGCCTCGCCGGCCGCCAGCCGCTTAAAAGCCTCCTCCACAGCGTCGATTGCCAGCCGGATGTTGAGCAGGCGGGTAACGTCGGCTTCAGTGAGGTACACCATGCCGGTTCTCGGAGAAGGCCCTTAAGGCAACTCGGCGATCCGCCCGAAATCGTCCTTCAGCGAAACGTAGAGCTGCCGATAGATCGGGAAAGCTCGATTGTAGTATTTTTGCGCCGGTCGGTTCGGTGGCGTCTCGTTAACCACGCGGATTGCGGTTCGGCAGGCCTCCCGCACGTCGCGAAACGCCCCGCCCCCCACGGCCGCCAGCAGGGCCACGCCGTAAGCCGCCCCCTCTTCAGCGTTGAGCGTGACGACCTTCTGGCCGAACACGTCGGCCTGAATCTGCCGCCACAACGCACTGCGAGAGCCGCCCCCCGAAGCGCGAATCTGTTTCACCGGCACGCCCAGTTCGCGGATGATGTCCAGGCTGTCCCGTAGCGAATAGGCGACCCCCTCCATGATGGCGCGCACGAGATGTCCCCGGGTGTGGGCCAGCGTCAGTCCTACGAAGCAGCCGCGGGCGTTCGGATCGGCATGTGGGGTGCGCTCGCCCGACAGGTAGGGCAGGAAGAACAATCCTGCGCTGCCCGGAAGGACCCCGTCCGCCTCGCGAGTGAGCGTTTCATAGGGGTCAACCCCCGTCGTGCGGGCGGCCGCCATCTCGGCCTGGCAGAGCTGGTTGCGAAACCATTGTAGCGAGCCGCCGGCCGAAAGGGTCACGCCCATCATGTGCCAGCAGCCGCGGACCGCATGGCAGAAGGTGTGGACGCGCCCCTCGGGGTCGAACTTCAGCTCGTCGCTGTGGACGAACATCACGCCCGAAGTGCCGATCGACGTACTCAGCACGCCGGAGGCGACGATGCCGTTTCCCACGGCCCCGGCCGCGCAGTCGCCGGCGCCGCCGACCACGCGGCAATCGATCGAAAGACCCAACTCGGCGGCCGCCTCGCGCGTGAGCGTGCCGGTGACGTCTTCCGACTCGTAAAGGCGGCCCAACAGATCGACGTCGAGATCGAGCTTGCTCAACAGCGCTTTGGACCAGTCTCGTCTGGCGACATCCAGCAGCAGCATGCCGCTGGCGTCACTTACCTCGGTGGCGTATTCGCCGGTCAGGCGGCGGCGGATCTCGTCTTTCGGCAAGAGCACCTTGTGCAGCCGCTCGAAGTTCTTCGGCTCATGGTTTCGCAGCCAGAGGATTTTTGGGGCGGTAAAGCCGGTGAGCGCCGGGTTGGCCACCATTTTGATGAGCTTGCGCCGGCCGCCGGCCCGCTGTTCGATTTCCGCGCATTCGGCCGCCGTACGCTGGTCGTTCCAGAGCAGGGCGCGGCGAATGACGCGGTTGTTCTGGTCGAGGAAGACCGAGCCGTGCATCTGGCCCGACAGGCCGATGGCCTTGACGTCGGCCGCCTTGAGGCGGGCTTTTTTGACAACGGCCCGCACGGTGGTGACGGTGGCGCGCCACCAGTCGTCAGGATCTTGCTCGCTCCAGAGGGGCTGCGGGTGGTAACAGGGATAGGTTTCCGTGCTCTCCGCCAGGATTTTTCCCTGGTCGTCGATCGCCAGCGTCTTTGTGCCCGAGGTGCCGATGTCGATGCCGAGAAAAGTGCTCATGGGCCGGATTGTGCCATGCGGAGCGACAACAAGCAACGGAGGCGGGAGCGTTGCGGTGGCAAATCGTTTGCCACGATCGCTTGACCACCGCTGGCGGCGGGTCGATCGACGAACTCAAGGCGAGAATTGTTGCCCCCGATCGATTCGATCACCTATTGATCTTCCACATGCAGTCCGTCGTTGCGAACGGCAAGGCGGTTGAGCGTGTCCATGTCTGTGTCGTTGCTTAGAGCGCTCACGTGTCCGTCGGTAAAGACAAACTGGCAAACCGTCGGATGGTAGCTTCCGAATTTGCAGTGCCACGGTCCGACGAGGTCGTATGGGCCTTGGCCGAGATTGAACTTCGGATTTCCGGCAATCCGCGAGAAATTGCGCGGAAAATCGCCGTTGTAGATCGCGCCGTCTCCCCACGATGGACCGCTCTGTCCGAACTTGCTTTGAGGAACGTGCTTTTCGCCAATCAAGAACGTGTGACTCGTGCCGTCGAGAAAATCGCGCAGGCGGGTCTGGGGTGTTGAGGTCACCACCTGGCTATTGACCACCTGTGCGGTGGCCTGGCACATCGCTCCACGGCAGAGCGGGTCGTCGACGATCGCGCCGGCGAATTGCCCGCCGTTGCACGCGTAGTCTCCCAGCGCCCCCGGATGCTGGAGCGTATCCGGCAGGCCCGTGCTGGAGACTTCGAACTGGCTGCTGAGCATCGCCGCCCGGCGACTCGGACAGAGGTAGATCGGCACCGTGGTCGTCTGGGCCGTTAGGGACTGTACATAGTAGGTGTTCGAGATGACCCAGGAACCGAAAAGGCCATTCTGTTCGACGTGCGGCATGATCTGGACGAACCAGGTCGCGTGCTGTGGTCCCAGGCGACTGGAAGGGAGGGTCTTGTTGACGTCGGCAAATTCATGAACCGCCAGACCCATCTCCTTCAAGTGGTTCGAGCACTCAGAACGCCGCGATGATTCGCGAGCCGATTGCACAGCGGGCAAAAGCAGGGCCACCAGAATGCCAATGACGGCTATCACGACCAACAATTCCACCAGCGTAAAACCTCTACGATGGAGCAGGGAAGCCGATAACATATTGATTTCCTTTATGACAGAAGACGTCCGCGCGATGCCGCAATCTCACGCGAAACAGAACGGATAAAGCCGAAGGAGCGTCCGGAGGTGGCGCTAACTGTCACGCAGCTAGAAAGCGGCGCACCGTCACGTGAAGCCGGGGCGCAGAGAGAACGCCGTCAAATGAGCACAGCCGAGCGCGATCAGCGAATGATTCACGGCCGTTTGAATGGGCAGAAAAGAGGTTGCCTGCAGGGGCAGTCTAGCGCACAGAACGCTGGCGGTCAATCAGCCGCTTCCTCGGATTTCCTCGGGTAGGCTCTAAAGCCTTCTGGCGGCTTGTAGGGGTTTCCCCGACGGACAGATACTTCGCCGCGCAGTCAAATGCTGGAGCGACGAAATTCATGATCGTCGTCGTTGGCGCGCATTGAATCGTCGCGCGGGTTCATAACCATGACTGTTCGCATGATGCGTTATGCCTCTGTGCACTTTATCTGTGCCGCGATCATTATTTGCCTGTCCCGTCACACTTTCGCAGGCGAAGTACAACTCGATTTCTTCAACACGGTCAACTCGGGCATTCATTTCTCCAAGGGTACGTTTGCTTTCGTCGGACCAGGCTTTCCCCAGCCCGGTTCTGGTTTGCATCAGTTCATTCTCTATGATGGCGGGGACATCACCGGCACGTTTACGATTGGTCCGATTACCGGCACGGAAGAGCAAGCCAGCGCGCCGGTTAGTGGCAAAGGGACGTTCACCATCGACGACGGCGTAGGCCATACGCTGTCCGCCGACCTTGTCTGGAACGTCATTTCGAAGTCGCACTTCAACTCCAACGACCCGGGTGAGTTATCGGGCAGGCTGTCGAACATCTCCTACACTGGATCGGCTTCCGGTCTGGAGGCTTTGGCAAGCGATCATGCGGCTTCGATTGCCCTTGAATTCATGGTCTTGCCCGGACCGCCCTGGTATCCCTCCGGCAACTCGATCAGCTTGTTTGGTCTCAACGCCGGCACGCCCGTTCCCTATGATTTTATTGGTAGAGTAACTGGGACACCGGTGGTGGTGCCCGAGCCGGGCTCCGTCGTGCTTGCCTTGGCGGGTGCGCCTGCGCTAGGAGCTTGGTGGATGGCTCGCCGAGATCGTCGCTCCCAGCGACTCAGTGCGACGACTTGAAAGACGCTCGCACCAAGGTGCCGGCTTTAAGTGTCCCGCCAGGAGCTTCGCCGCTACTTGTGGCGGTGGGTCATCGTAATCTCGTTGCCGCTCGGGTTGTGCGCGACTTCGTGCATGAAGTTGCGGATGAGAAAAAGTCCCCGCCCGCGGGCCCGGTCGAGGTTGGCCGGGTCTTCGGGGCGCGGCAAGGTGGCCGTGACGTCGAAGCCGCGGCCCTCGTCTCGCACCACGTATTTTCCTTCAAACGGCGTCTCGCTGATCGTCACGTGAACGCGGCGGTGCGTGTAGGGGTCGGCGCGGCGCCGTTCGTCGGCCTGCCGCAGAAACTCGTCGGGCGCCTTGCGCCGCGTTTCCATCTCCAACTCCAGGTTGCCGCAGAAGATGGCGTTGGTGAGCGCCTCCTGCAAAGCGATGCCGATGCGGATGACCTCGGTTTCATCGCAGCGCGAGCATTGCCGCAGGTACTGCTGCACGTGGTTCACCAGCGGCGAGATCAGGTCCGCGTCGTTATCCAGCCGAAATCGCAGCTCGGTTTGCAGCCAGTATTCCTGCAGCTTGCGCTGCTGTTGCTCGAAGCAGGCGGCCGCCAGCACGCTGTCGACGGTCTCCAACAGGTCGCGCGCCAGAAAACGCTTCGGCACATAGCTGGCGGCGCCGGTCTGCAGCGCCGCGAGCGCTGTCTCCTCGCTGCCGTGCGCGGTCATGATGACCGTGGGCACGAGCGGCCAGCGACGGCGAATCTCGGAAACCAGCGCCAAGCCGTCCATCTCCGGCATTTGCAGATCGGTCAAAACCAGGTCGGGCAGGTCGGCCGCGATCGCCTCGACCGCTTTCTTGCCGTCCTCGGCGTAGACGACGTCCAGGTCGCTCCGGCCGCCGAGAATCTTGCCCGCCAGGCGGCGGTCCATGGCGAAGTCGTCGACCACGAGCACGCGCAGCCGCCGCTGACCCGACTGTGCCGCTTCAGCCTGCGACGGTGAAATGATTCTTTCGCTCAAGGGCGTTTCTCCCAAGTTCAGGACCCCCGTTCGTCACACGGTTGAAAGTCGACGTCGCTCGGCGAGGCAGCACTCGTCTGAAAATCGAGGAGTTCCGGGTCCAAGCGGCCCAACTCTGAGCAGAGCGTCTGGTAGGCCGCCGGGCCGTGGGCCGTTGTCCCGGATTTGCCGATTGCTTCCAGCACCGCCGCCGCGCCGGCCGCACGGTCTGCCGCCAGGTGGTGCAAGGCTCCTTTGAGAGTGTGGGCGGCGCGCCGCAAACCGGCCTGATCGTCGGTGTCGATCGCACGCTGGATGGACGAAAGGAGTTTCGGCTTCTCTTCCATATAGACGTCGATCATCTCCTGGACCAGGCTGCGGTCGCCGGCGGCCTGTTCCAGCGCCGTATCCCAGTCGATCGCGGGGCCGTCGGCCTGAGCCAGATCGTGCTGTGACGTAGGATCCGACTCAGGGGGAGCCGGCGCTGCTTCTGGGTCGATATCCGGCGCCGCCTTGGAAACGGGTGGAGGAGGAGTGTCCGTTTCCGGAATGCGGCTTGCCGACGCACTGGCGGCGCCGCTCGGTGCCAGGACTTCGGCGATCGCGCCGAAAAGCTCGCGGCTGCGAATCGGTTTGCTCACATATCCGTCCATGCCGGCCGCCAAGCAGCGCTCGCGGTCGCCTTTCATGGCGTGCGCCGTCATCGCCACGATCGGAATGTGCTTGCCCGTGGCCAACTCGCGGCGGCGAATCTCGGCCGTGGCGGCAAAGCCGTCGAGGACGGGCATCTGAACGTCCATCAGGACCACGTCGAAAGGCGCCCCTTCGAGTGCTTGCAGGGCCTCGCGGCCATCTCCGACGACCGTCACCGAGTGACCGTGTTTCTCCAGCAGTCGCCGGGCCACCGTTTGGTTGACGAGTCCGTCTTCGGCGAGCAGCAGTTTCAAAGGCGCAACGGATGTCCCGTCCCTTGCCCCCTGTGCGGCCACGGCACCCGTCGCCCGCGAGCCGCTCAGCACCTCGCCGATCGCCCGCTGCAGATCGCTCGGCTTGACCGGCTTGGCCACATAGGCCGCCCGTTCGAGCACCGGGCTTCGGCCCGGCGCGTCGGGATGACCGGGAGAAGTAAGCAGGACACAGGGGAGGCTGCGAGGCGCTTCGGCGACAAGTTGCTCCGCCAGGGCCACGCCGCTTTGCATGGGCAGGATGCTGTCGACGATCGCCAGAGCGAAGGTCTCCCCCGCCGCGCGGAAGGCCTGATGCGCTGCGGCAGGACCGTTGACCGCCGTCACGGTCATCTGCCAACGTTCCAGCAGTTCGGCCAGCGCCTGCCGCGATGAGCGGTTGTCGTCCACGAGCAAGACGCGGAGGCCAGGCCAGCCGAGGGATTGCTCGCGTTTCGCGGCCCCGCTCGGCACCCCGAACGTGGCGGTGAAATAAAAATTGCTTCCCCGGCCGACTTCGCTTTCCAGCCACATCCGGCCGCCCATCATCTCGGCCAACCTGCGGCTGATCGTCAGGCCCAAGCCGGTGCCGCCATATTTGCGGGTCGTCGACCCGTCGGCCTGCTCAAATGGTTGAAAAACGCTCTTTTGCCGTTCAGCCGGTATGCCGATGCCCGTGTCGCTGACCGAAAATTGGAGTACCGATTTTTCTGCGTCGTGCTCCAGCAGGCAGGCCTGGACCGTCACCTCCCCTTCCTCGGTGAACTTGATGGCGTTGCCGGCCAGGTTGACGATGATCTGCCTCAGTCGGGCCGAATCTCCAAGCAACAAATCGGGCACGTCGTGCTCGACGTGATAAGCAAGCTCCAGGCCTTTTGAGTGGGCTAGCAACGAAAGGGGCTTGACCATGTCTGCCAAGCTGTCGCGCAAGGCAAGCGAATGGCAATCGAGATCGAGCTTGCCCGCTTCGATTTTGGAAAAATCGAGGATATCGTTGATCACCGTCAGCAGCGACTCGGCCGACGTGTTGATGATGTCGAGGTACTCGCGCTGTTCGGCCGTCAGTTCTGATTCCAGAAGCATCTCGGCCATGGCCAGGATGCCGTTCATGGGCGTGCGGATCTCATGGCTCATGTTGGCCAGAAAGCGGCTCTTGGCGGTGTTGGCCTCGTCGGCCAGCTCCTTCTGTCGGCGAATCGTCTCGTTCGCCAGCGCCAGCAGCCTGGACTGGGCCTGCAGCAGGATGTAAATGCCCAGAAGCCGCAGGCGGCCGTCGGGAAGGACGACGACGATCGGCTCATAAACCTGGTCGACGGGCCGGCTCAGCGCGACGCTGGCGGCCTCGTGAATACCGCACTCGCCGGGCAGCTCCAGATGCCCCAGATCGACGGTGTCGAGCATGGCCTGGATGGGGCGGCGCATGTAGAGTTCCAGGCCGTAGGGACGGCTGAGACGCTCGAGGAATTTCTCACGCGAGATCATGCCCACCACGCGGTTGCGGGCGATTACGATCACGCCGGGAAGGTCCGGGCGCTCGTCGAAAACCGAAGCCACGACCTCGCCCGCCATGTCGGCGCTGACGATGAAGTCGTCGAGCGGCAGGTCGGCCAGTTTCGATTCGTGTGTGAGTTCCGCGGCGAGTACCATCACCACACCTGCCACCAGGGCCGGCGGCGCGCCGCCCGAACCGGCGCCGGTCCGGCCGCGACGCCGCGAAAACCTAGGGCTCCAAACAACCGGGCCCCTTCGAGCTTGGCCCCGAGCAAGTTGGCGCCCGACAAATTGGCGCCTTGGAACTCGGCGCCGCGCAGGTCGGCCTCTTGCAGGTTTGCCCCGCTCAGGTTCGAGCCGCGCAAGTCGGCCTTGGTCATGACCGCATACTGCAGGTTGGCCCGCAGGTCGGCCATGCTCATGTCGGCCTTGCTCAAATCGGCACTATACACGTTGGCACCGGCAAGCAGCGAATACCGCCAGGTCGACCCGCTGGCCTTGACCCACGACAGGTTGGCGTCGATCAAGTTCACGTCCGTGAAATTCGCCTGCTCCAGGATCGCCCCCTCCAGATCGGCGCGCGTCAGCCAGGCCCCCTGCAACTGGGCGCCCCTCAAGTCGGCCTGCTTCATCTGAACGCCAGTCAGGTTCGCGCCCGACAGATCGGCGCCGGCCAGATCGGCCTGCTCGAGGGACGCCCCGGCGAGGTTGGCAGCGGCGAGACGCGCCGCGTCCACGCGGACCAGCACGGCACCCGTTTTCCGGTTGCGGATTTCGAACATCGGGAGAGATCTCGACCTTGGACCGTCGCGGCTTAAGACCGACACATCCGTGCAAGGGCAATCTCGATTCTTCCAGCAAACGGCCAAGAACCGGCCGTTCGGCCCGTTCGTGGCCCCCGTTTCATGCCCGCCGCTCGCGGCGAGCCGCGCCAGCTTCCTGGCGCCCATCTGAAAACCGCGGGACGTCGTTCACGGTTCTCCGCGAAACACCGCTTTTCAGATGGGCTCTGAATTCGCCGGCCGCTTATTATGGCCGGGCCATGTAAGCATTTTATGAAGAAATTGTGAGCCCCCGCGCAGAGTCGCAAGGCAGCAAACAGTTAATCCCCGCCTGGCGACTTGCTTGGCGGCGATTCGGCAGCTTCGCGCGGCAAGTCGATTCGTCGCAGGGTGAGGAGAGAGGTTTCGAGCAACTCTCGGTCGTCGGGGTGGGTCGTGTCGTCGCAAAGCGAATAGAGGAAGACGTCGCGCCTTTTTTCGGCGGTCGCCACCGCCGCACACGAACAGCGAACGCGGCTGGCCCGGCGTCCGTTCCGAAAATCTCCTGAAAAACGGCAACGGGCGAACGGCATACCGTCCAAATCACCGTATTGAGTTTCCCCGCGGGTCAAGCCAATCATTGCCGCGTTCCGCGACAGCCGTGTGAAAAGCCGGTCGAGCGCCTCGCTAAGGTGCGTTTCGACCTCGGGCTCGGCTTCTTCGTCGACCTCTTTCGGATAATCGATGATCATCAGGCAAAGCTGTACGGCGTCGTCCCGTCCCACACGAAACCGCAGACCCGTGAACCGCCCGCCACGCGGGATATCTCCTGGCTGCGGCATGACTTCCGCCTCAAAATCGTTGGGCAAGATGAACGTGTAGTCAGAGACCCTGAACTCGCGTTCAAATTGGCCGACCATTCTGCCCACATATTGATCTGAAGCGCCTTTCTCCTCGGGCGCGCTGACGATCGGCGCGGTGGCCGCTGGCACGACGACGTCTTTCAGCCACACGATCAGGCCCTTAACGGCGACCACCAAAGCGGCGCAAAGAACCACCGCAACGAGCAGCCCAACGTACAGTTTGACGTTCCAACTGCGATTCTGCTTCCAACGCGACTGGAGTGTCACCATAAGGCATCGGTCCAGACGGACCGCTATAGAGGCGTGGCCGATTAGAGTGACTGCCCGCTGAGCCGGCAAGAACGGTCCTCAAGTAAAACGAGAATCTCGCGATTCCCTAAAGAAATCAAAATGCCGGATTCTCAAATGTGAGAATTTGGTTAGCGTGCTTCCCTGTGCTGGGTCGATCCACGTAGGATGCGGGATCCTTATACGAAGCGAGATCATCCCGATGCGTGAAGCCCTCGACGAGCCGTTGCATATTCCGAAACTCGATCTCTTCCTCTGGTTGTTCCTCGTCACCGTCTGCGGCGCGGCGGTCTATGGTTCCGTCGAGGCATCGAAGGGGTTCGTGAAGAAATATGACTCCAACGTCAAAAAGATCGCCGCGGCTGAAAAGTCGGTGGCAAAAATCGCCAAGGCCGACGGCGCGACCTTGAGGCCAAACGCGGCCCTGATCAAAGACGTGAATGCGCGCCGGGAGGACATGAACAAGCAGTTGCTGCAGTTGTGGCAGGCGCTTTACGATCGGCAGGCGAAGTTTCTCGTTTGGCCGAAAGAGTCGGGCATCGCTCTGGGAGCGGAACAGGGAAAGCCGGCAGGGGAAGCCAAAAAGAAATCGCAAACAAAGGCGAAGAAGAAAAAGGGAGACGGCATCCCGGAAGAGACGCGCAAGCTCTACAATGACAGCGTCCTGCCCAGCGAGTTCGAGCGAATCTTCTCCAAGCTGGACCTCCGTCGGCCGAAGGCGGGCCCCGCCCCGTCGCTTGAGAATCTGCCGTTCAAGGACCTGCCGCCCGACTTCGATGGAATCGTCGCCTGGGACCCGAAACAGCGTGAGACCATCATTTCGCGCCATCACCTGGCGGAGGGCACACCATCGACCGCGCGCGTCAAGCTTGTCCAGGAAGACCTCTGGATCTTCGAATCGCTCATCGACGTGCTGGCGGCGCTGAATCAAAACGCCAAAGACCCCCTAAGCGCGCCGCTGAAGCAAATCGACACGCTGGACGTGGCGCAATGGGCGACGGCAGCCTGCCTGCAGCAACCGCCCGCCCTATGGGTGCCCGATGATCCCGCGGCCGCGAAGCCGGCGTCGCCGTACAAACCGCCGGCAGGGCCGGGGGCAGACGCCACCGATGAGGCGCTGTTGGAGGGCCGTTACCTGGACCAGAAGGGACAGCCGCTCGGGGCCGGCGCACGGCAACCCTACGCGGAGTTCAAGCAGATCTTCGTCTATGTGAAGCTGGTTCTCGATCAGCGTCGTTTCAGCGACCTCCTGACCCTGCTGGCGAATGCCTCCCTGCCGGTCGAGGTGCGGCACGTTGCCGTGCAGGTGCTGCCCGACTCAACGGTCCGCGAGGTGGCGATTGCCAAGGAAGACGGGGGGGCCGCGACCGCACCCATTGCTTCCCCCATTTCCGCCTCGCAGATCGGCAACGCGTCGGTGGCGGAAACGACGGCCTGGGATGCCACCGTAGAAATCGGCGGGGTGATCTACCTCTACAACCAGCCAGACATCAAGAAACTTGGCAGCGGCGCGGCAAAGCCGCAGGCCGCCCGAACGTTCCGTATCCCCTCGCCCGCCAACTAGCGCACGCCGCACTGAGGAGATCCCTTTGCCTGCCACGAAACAAGAAAAACCGCCCGTGCCGACAGGTACCAAGCCGCTTCCCCGCGGCGTTCCGGCTCACAGCAATTTCGGTAGTGCAGCGTCGCGCCTGCGCAAGGCCTTGATTTTGCGCGGCGAAAAGTTCGTCTTGGCCGGTTGCGTCGTCGGGGCCCTAGTGCTCTGTGGACTGGGTTTCCAGCGGCTGCCTTACGGCAAATCGCCGGCCGACTTGAAGGCGGAGGCGGACAAGGCCTTGGCGGATCTCGAAGGTGGCAAGCCGCCAGCGAAGCAGATCAAGGGCCTTGCTAAAGGGCCAGATCTGAAGGCGCTGCAATCTACCGTCTCCACAGAGATCGACCGGCGGGCCTATGCCGTGTCGCCGTTGCGGATACCCGTGCAAAACCGGAACCTTCGCCGTGGGGAGCCGAAGGTTTTGCCGCTACAGCGGCTGTTGGCCTCGGCGGGGCACGGTCCTATCGCCATCAAAGGGGCGGTTCCCACACCGACGGCCGCCACGTCGACCGCGGCGGCTTCGCCGCGCGCGGCCGGCCCGGAAGAAAAGCCGCTCTCCGACGAGCAGCAGCGATTCCAAAAACTCCAGGAGATGCGCAAGAAACTGGCCGAAGAGAGAGCCAAAGCTCGTGGCCCGAGCCGGACGCCCAAAACGACGAAGAAGGAAACGAAGCCGGTCGAAGAACCGGTGGTGGTGAAGACCGAGCCGAAGGAGAAACCGCTGCTGAGCGAGACGCCCGCCGGGTCTCATCTGGAGGAGCGCAGTTGGGTCTGCCTCGTCGGCGTTATTCCTTACACGCGGCAGGTCGACGAATACGAGCGCGCCTTTGACAACGCCCTGTTTCAGAGCGCCGAACGTGATGTTCCTCACTACAGCTTGCCTCAAATCGAACGGGCGGAGATCGTCGGCGGCCGACGGCTTCCCTGGCGGCCAGTGCACGTCATCGGCGCGCTTGTGGACCACGCCAACTGGGCGGTCGACTATCCGGAACCAGTTGACCCGCGGTTGAAAGATCCCGATCTGACCGAGCCCCTTCCTCCCCTCGTTCTGGCCAACTACGAGAGCGCGTCGATAAGTCACCCGCAGGTCAAGGTGGACGTGATTCGCAAACCCAAGCCAGTCGAGCCGGCAGGGGAAGAAAAAGCCGAGGAGGGGGCGAGTCGGGCGGGTGAAGAGAAAAAAAAGTCGCCCCGCATCTTCCGTCTTAGCGACAAGAAGCCCGAAGCGCCTGCCGAGGGCGCCGGCAAGACGCCCGACAACCAGAGTACCGCGGCGCCCGAGAAGCCCAAAGAAGAACCACCGGAAGAGCGGATCGTCAACCGACTGTTCCGCTTTTTCGACTTCGATGTGCAACCGGGCAAAGTCTACTCTTATCGCATCAAGCTTGTGGCCATCAATCCAAACTACGAACTGCCGCGCCGACTGCTGGCTCGGCCTGACGCGGCGCAGGAACTCTTCGTCGAAGCCAAGTGGTCTCTCCCCTCGCCGCCGGTTGCGGTGGTTCGCGGAACGCGCCTTCTGGCCAGCGGAATCGACTACGCCGAAAACGAGTCGTCAGCCCCCGAGCCGATGGCCAAGATCCTGGTGCGTTTCTTCGACTTCGCCACGTCGCTGCAGGCCTTCGCGCTGTTCGATGCCACGCGTGGCACCGTCCTGAACCAGGCCGGCGTGCGCGTTCCGCTGCCCGAACCCGAGCCCCCCGCCGAGAAGCGGCCGGGCAAACCAGAGAAGCCGCCCGAAGCGCCGACCATCGACGTCAACACGGACGCCGTCGTGCTCGACTTGTTCGGCGGCGACGCACTGGCGGGCCGAAAGGATCGGAAGGTACCAAGCCACGTGCTGGTTGTTGATCGATTCGGAGGCTTCAAGACCCTGTTGCAGGCAAACGACGCCTACACGTTTGAGGCCGATCTGCCTGCCGCCCAAGCGGCGGCCGCCGTGACGAAGCCGGTGAGCGAGCAAGCTCGCAAGTAAGAGCCTATCCGAGAAGGTCAGGCGACACACCCGCGACTCAAGGTCGGCAGGCGGCCACATGAAACGAGCGGCGTCCCCGACCGCACAGCCTGTCACTCCACGGCCGGCGTGAACGGAATGATAACGGGCATCCCAAGCAACCAGCAGGTCAAGACCCCGAAGGCAAGGCTCATCGCAAGCATGGCCGTCAGGGTCAGGCGAGCCACGACAGGCCGATCGCCGACTTCCATGACGTCGGCGTCGAGCAGCGATCGGTAGCCAAACGGCAACAGCGTGCCCAGCAGGAAAACCCAGGCGATCATGGAGGTGAGCACCGCCAGCGCCGGCATGCTGTACCCTGAGGTGTGCATCAGACACCAATTCAGCAGCGTCGCACCCGCCGCCAGCAGACCATAGACGAGGTAGTAGACTCTTCGGCGGGTTTGGCACGATCCGTGGTGAATGCTGCACGCTGTTGCGCTCGAGCCCGCTTCCACGTCTGGCTCCGTTTGCACATCCGACAGTTCGTCGCCTTGCACCGGCTCCCTCCCTTTGCTGTTGCCTTTTCCGCGCCATCGGCGCCTAGCTCTTGTCCGTTTTTTTAACATCGGCCCGCCAACGGCGCCAGGTCGCTTGCGCAAAACTAGCGCGAAGACAACGAAATGCTGACCACCCCCGGCAATCATGTGGTCGTGCGCGCACGCGTGCCCGGAGCGATGAACAGAAGTTGTACATGGTCGGGGTTGTGCCGCGTTGACGCCGGTGATGAGAAATTCATTAATCTCCGTTATGTTTCGTGTTCGATGCCTGCCATCCCGCCGAAATGCGCTGGTCGATGGTGGTGCGGTCACCAGCCTTCCCCAAAGGGTGGCATCGACAAACTCGTCAAGGTTCGCTTCAATAACGCATCGGAACGTCTTCCGGTTGAGATTCGCCACGCCAGGCTGAAGAGGCGGCTGATGCGTGTTGTTTTGCGCGTCAATGCGGGCAGGAATGCCGGCCAGGAAATACCCATTCGCGTGTCTCGGTTTTTGATCGGGCGTGCCGACGATTGCCACCTTCGGGCAAACAGCACCCAGGTCAGCCGCTACCATTGCGCTATCGTCGTCGAAGACGGGCGACTCTGGGTACGCGACTACGGAAGCCGCAACGGCACGTTCGTGCAGGGGGCTCGAATTGCCGAACGGTGCCACCTTAAAGACGGCGACCAATTGCAAGTAGGCCCCCTCCATTTCGTGGTTGTCGTACACAAAGAGCAGGCAGCGGCGGGACACGATACGCAGCCTGCAGCGGCAGGCGAAACTTCTCTGGCGGGCAAGCTTAAGACGACCTTGCGAGCGATCGGGCGGCAGGAAGCTCCTACCCAGGAAGGAGAAATCCTGGAGATACTGTCGGAGCCGGTTGAACCGCGCAAGGAACCGCTGCCGCCCGGGTTGACCGATCCGATGATGCCGCCGCCGGACCCGCCGAGTGAAGAGGCAAAAGCGCCCGAAAAGCCCAAGCCATCCTTTCGGCCCCCCGGGCAGCCCAACCCGGCCGATGCTGCCGTCGACGGTCTCAAACGTCTGTTCACGCCTAAAAAGCCATGATGGGTCGGCGTGTCGGGAGGATTATTCGCCCCCTGTGGCAGACTTTGCGACGTTGGGTCACCGCGACCTCCTATGCCTGCCGAGCCGATGAACAATCCGGCTAAACACAGAAACGCTGATCACCCCTGCATGAGGTTTTGGTTAGCGCCCTTGGCGGCACGGTTCCAGGCCGGCCATAATTGAAGGGTCGGAAAACCGCAATCCGAATACCGTCCTTGCCGGGGCGGTTCTCGCCATCGAACGCAGAATGTTACACCAAAAAAAAATCATCGTCGTGCTGCCGGCCTACAAGGCCGCTCGCACCTTGAAACAGACCTATGCGGAGATCCCGCTCGATCTTGTCGATGAGTTGGTGCTCGTCGACGACGCCAGCACCGACGAAACGAGCCAGCTCGCTCGCGAGTTAGGGATGCACGTCTTTGTCCACCAGGAGAACCTTGGCTACGGGGCGAATCAAAAGACCTGCTACCGCGAGGCGCTTGCGCTGGGCGCCGACGTGGTGGTCATGCTGCACCCCGATTACCAGTACGAACCGCGCCTGATCTCGGCGATGGCCGGGATGATTGCCTCCGGCGTTTACGACGTCGTGCTCGGCTCACGTGTGCTGGGCGGAACCGCTTTGCGGGGCGGAATGCCCCTCTACAAGTACGTCTTTAACCGCCTGCTGACGTTCTTCCAGAACATCATGTTGGGGGCAAAGCTCTCTGAGTACCACACGGGCTATCGCGCTTTTTCGCGCAAGGTGCTGACGTCGCTTCCGCTCCTGGCAAACTCCGACGACTTCGTTTTCGACAACCAGATGATCTCCCAGGCGATTGCTTTCGGCTTCAACGTGGGCGAAGTAAGTTGCCCGACGAAGTATTTCGCCGAGGCCAGTTCAATCAGCTTCCGACGATCGGTGGTCTACGGCCTCGGCGTTCTGAACACAAGCGTTGCCTACCGGCTTTGGAAATGGGGCCTGACGAAAAGTCGTCTCTTCGGGCACAGTCCCACCACCCGCCTGCAGGTCGACTATTACCGCGTCGAACCGTCGCGTTCGATGTCCGACCCCTGCCCAGCGGTGCAGCAGGTTGTACTTAACCCGGCTGCCGAAGTGCCGAGCGAGTCTCCCACGCAAAGGTCTTCGTCGCGGGCTGCGCCCGTCGACGCCGGCAGCAGCGTGGGTTAGCCGATCCGTCTTTGTCATAGACGGGCAAGAGGCAGCGACCCTCGCTTGACCAACGAAGGGCGAAACGGGACGGCGAGGACGCCCGCCTTGCGATCGCCTACCCCGTGACGAGTGCCGGGGCTACTTGGGAGTGGCGGGACTAGTCAGGAACTTGTGAACCGTCGTCTGGCGGTAAGTCTCGCCCGGCTTCAACAGCGTCGAGGGGAACTTCGGCTGGTTGATGGAATCGGGATAGTGTTCGGTTTCCAGACAAAAAGCGTGGTGCTGCTTGTAGTCGGCGCCGCGAGACTTGAGGCTGCCGTCGAGGAAATTGCCCGTGTAAAGCTGAATTGCGGGTTCCGTGGTGTAAATCTCCATCACGCGACCGCTGGCCGGATCCTCGACGCGGGCGGCCATCGTCAGTTCGCCGGGCGACTTCTGATTGAGCACGAAGCAGTGGTCGTAGCCTTTCGGTTCGCCGGGCACCTCGTCGATCCGAGCTCCGATTTTTTCCGGCCGAGTGAAGTCCATGGGCGTTCCGCGGACGCTCTTCAGCTCGCCGGTAGGAATGAGGTTGGCGTCCACCGGCAGGTAACGGTCGGCGTTTAATTTCAGCACGTGTCCCAGCACGTCGCTCTTGCCGCCGTCGGCCAGGTTCCAGTAGGCGTGGTTGGTCAGGTTGATAGGCGTCGGCTTGTCCGTCGTCGCCGTGTAGTCGATCCTCAGCTCGTTGGCGTCGGTCAGCGTGTAGATCACGGTGACCGACAGCTTACCGGGATAGCCTTCGTCGCCGTCGGGGCTGACGTGCGAGAGCTTCAGCGACGCCCCCTTGTCCGACGGCTCCGCCTTCCACACCACCTTATCGAATCCCTTGTTGCCGCCGTGCAGGTGATTCTCGCCGTTGTTCGTCGCCAGCTTGTATTCCACGCCGTCGATGGTGAACCGACCCTTGGCGATCCGGTTGGCTACCCGGCCGGCAATGGCGCCGAAGTAGGGATGGCCCGCCAGATAGCCCTCGAGCGAATCGAAGCCGAGGGTTACTTCGCCCGGCTTTCCGTTGCGGTCGGGCGTCTCGACGGACGTGACGATCGCCCCGTAGGTCATGATCTTTGCCTTCACGCCGGCGTCGTTGGCGAGCGTGTAGAGATCAATTCGCTGTCCGTCGGGCAATTTGCCGAAGGCCGATTTGGTGACTGACATTTTTCCCTCCGCCGCCTGCATTGCATTCGCTCCATTCAAGCCCGTCCAAACGACCAAGGCGATCGTTAAAGCTCGCATCTCAAGGCTCCCATCGTCAAGGTTTGCGTCTCAAGGTCGTGACTCAATTCGCGATTGAGTTTAGCAGAGACGATCGTTTTTCGCATCGGCCTCGGACGTAGCCTGAACGCCACGTCCTGTCTCTGCTGCAGTCCGTTTGCTGGCAAGCCACGCTCGGCCGGCGCGGAGGCAAGTTGCGGCGCAGTAACAGGCAACCCCCGAGCTGACCAAGGACAAGTACAGGGCGACCACATTTCCCGAGAGGCCGAACCAGCCGCTAATCAGCGCCGACGTCGAGGCGGCGATGGTGAACAACCCCTTGCTGAGCCACTGACGTGACAGTGCGCCGCGGCTATGGGCATCGAGTGCCGTGCGAGCGTTGAGGTTGGCGATCTCCCGCATCGCTGAAAGGTCGCTTGATCGCTCCGGCGCCGCGGCTCGCCGGACCATCTCGCTCGTGTCGCGCAACTTCTGCACCGGGGCCGTCTCGGTTTCAGCCGGCAGCTCCTGTCCGGCCGGGGCTCCGCCGTCTGCAACCGCGAGCACCTCTTCCCGGACCACCGCGTGGGATGGTCTGCCGAGCCGGACCATAAGTTGGGCCATGTAACTGTCGATCGACTCGTCATCATCCCGGGTCGGGGTGGCATGCCCGCTAGTTTGAGATTCGCTCGAGAACGCGCTGCCTGGCGGCTCGTCGGACGGCCCGTTCCCTTGGGAGTCCGACGGGTCGCATGCGGGGTCCGCCACTCCCTCGTGCGGGTCGCTCTCGACCGATAGCCCGAACTGGCTCAACAGGTCGCTTGTGCTGACCGGCGCGCCGGTGGCCGGCGCCTCAAAGGTCACCTCGTCGGCCCCTTGGTCGTCAAAGCGGGAGATAAGCAGGTCGGCCGCCTCGCCTTCGCGTTGCGGACCTGGAGCCTCTTCCACCAGCCTGTGCTGGTCGTCTACCTGCCTTTGGGCGGCCTCAAGTTGATCCTTCAGATTGGAAATCTGCTGGGAGAGCCGTCCAAGCTCGCGAGAATTCTCTTCCTCCTGCTGCGAGACATGAGCGTGCAAGTCGTCGCGCTCGGCCTGCCACGCTGCCCGCCCAGCCTCCAGAGCTTGCTGGACGGAGTCGATTTCGGAGCGGAGCCGGGCAATTTCGTCGGACGCCCGGGCCAGTTCAGCCTCGGCGCTCGCCTTTTCGATCGATCGCGCGTCAACCTGCTGACGCTGGGCATCGAGTTCGGCCTCGAACCTGGCCAAGTCTGCCAGCGTACCGGCGTGTCCGGCTGCTTCGCGCTCGCGTTCGGCAAGCCGTGCTCGCAATTCTTCTTCGCGCCGCCGCAGGGTGGTGAGTTCTTCGCTGGCCGTGTGCTGCACCTGGGCCAATTGCTCCCTCAGTCGGCGGACCTCATCAGTTGCCGTCGCCAGCTCACCGGCCCGATCGTTTAATCGTGCCTCGAAATCTTGCCGCCGCGACTCCCAGGCAGATCGCTCCTGCGACACAGCATGTTCGGCCGAAGCGAAGTCCGCCTGCAATTTCGTGAGGGTTTGCAGCGTGGCGTGGTGTTCGGCGGCCGTTCGCTGCAGTTCAGCCAAATCGGCCTGGAGTTGCTGCTCGCGCTGCTGGGAAACCAAACATTCTTCGTCACTAGCGCGCTGCGCCGCGAGCAATCGTTCCTGCAACTGGCGAATTTCGTCGGTCGCCTGAACCAGCTCACCGGCCCTGTCGTTTATCCGCGCCTCGAAACCTTGCCGCTGCGATTCCCAGGCAGAACGTTCCTGGGAAAGAACACTTTCGGCCGACACCAGGTCCGCCTGCAACCGAGAGAGGTTTTCCAGCGTCTTGGCATGCTCGGCCAGCCGTGCGTGCAACTGCTCCTCGCGTTGTCGCGAATCGAGTTCCTCCTGGTTGAAACGTCGTTGCGAGTTGGACAGTTGTTCCTCAAGCCGGCCAATTCTCTCGGTCGCCGTGGCAAACTCGCTGGCACGCTCCCGTAGTTGCGACTCAAAGTCTTGCCGCTGCAACTCCCAGGCAGAACGCTCTTGAGAGAGAGCACCCTGGGCCGAAGCGAAGTCCGCCTGCAACTTCGCGAGCGCTTGCAGCGTCACGTGATGTTCGGCAGCCTCACGTTGCAGTTCGGCCAAATCGGCCAGGAGTTGCTGCTCTCGCTGCTGCGAAACCAAACATTCTTCATCACTATCGCGCTGCGCCGCGAGCAATCGTTCCTGCAACTGGCGAATTTCGTCGGTTGCCCGAGCCAGCTCACCGGCCCTGTCGCTAATCCGCGTCTCGAAATCCTGCCGCTGCGATTCCCAGGCAGAACGTTCGAGGGAGAGAGCACTTTCGGCCGACGCCAGGTCCGCCTGCAACCGAGCAAGGCTTTCCAGCGCCTGGGCGTGTTCCGCCGCAGCCTGCTTCAGTTCGGCCAGCCGTGCTTGCAACTCCTCCTCGCGTTGCTGCGAAGCGAGTTGCTCCTGGTCGAAACGTCGCTGGGAGTCGGCCAATTGTTCCTCAAGCCGGCCGATTCTCTCCGTTGCCGTGAGCAACTCGCTGGCACGTTCACTGAGCTGCGTCTCGAGATCTTGCCGCTGCAACTCCCCTGCAGAACGCTCCTGCGAAAGAGCGCTTTCGGCCGACGCAAAGTCCGCCTGCAACTTCGCGAGAGCTTGCAGCGTCACGTCGTGTTCGGCGGCCTCACGCTGCAGTTCGGCCAAATCGGCCAGGAATTGTTGCTCTCGTTGGTGAGAGGCCAAGCGTTCTTCGTCACCAGCGCGCTGCGCCGCGACCAATCGTTCCTGCAACCGGCGGATTTCGTCGGTCGCCTGAACCAGTTCACCCGCCGAATCGCTTATCCGCGTCTCGAATTCTTGCTGCTGCGACTTCCAGGCGGAACGTTCTTGCGAGAGAGCGGTTTCCGCCGCCGCGAGTTCGGCTCGCAAGCTCGCCAGGCTTTCGAGCGTCTTGGCGTGCTTGCCGGCTACCCGCTTCAGCTTGGCGAGCCGTGCTTGCACCTGCTCTTCGTGCTGCCGCGAAACCAGTCGTTCCTTGTCCAGCAGTCGTCGTGTATCGCTCAGTTGCTCTCGCAACAAGGCCGTCTCATTCGCGGCGTCGGACAAGGCGCGTTCGCGTTCGATCTGTTGCGTTTCCAGCCGTTGCCGTTCGGCCGCCCATTCGACCTGTTCGTCGGCGAGCCTCTGTTCGGCTGCGGCAAGGGCGCTTTCGAACTGGGCCAGCGCTTGCCGCGTCCGGCCGTGCTCGGCAATCTCCCGCTCGTGCTCGGCGAGCCGTGCTTGTTGCTCCTTGTCACGCTGCTCGGAAACCAGCCGCTCTTCGTCAAGAAGCCTCTGAACTTCGGCTAAATGTTGCTCCAATCGCCCGACTTCGCGCCTTGCCTCGGTCCGCTCGGCCTCTTGCTCAATCCGCTGGTCGTGGAATCGCTGCCGCTCGGCCTCGGCTTGGGCACGCTCTTCCGACAGCGTTCGCTCCGCCGCCGTGACGTCCGCCTGCAACTTCGTGAGCGCCTGCCGGCTTTCGGACTGCTCGGCGACGAGGAGTTCATTCGCCGCCTGGCTGGCCCGCAGTTGTCCCGCGAGCTGTTGCGCCGCGGCTCGTTCCTGGTCGCACGCTTGCTGGACGTCGATCACGGTTTGCTGCAAGCGAGCGACCTGTTCTGTCGCTGCTGCCAGCTTAATCGTCGTCTTCTCGTGCTCGCGGCGAGATTCGACAACGTTCTGCTGGTGCTCGGCCAGCCGTGCTTGTTGCTCCTTATCACGCTGCTCGGAAACCAGCCGTTCTTCGTCAAGAAGCTTCTGAAGCTCCCCTAGATGTTGCTCCAATCGCCCGATTTCGCGTCTTGCCTCGGTCCGATCAGCCTCTTGCCCGATCTGCTGGTCGTGGAATCGCTGCCGCTCAGCCTCGGCATGGGCGCGCTCGTCCGACAGAGTTCGCTCCGCCGCCGCGACGTCCGCCTGCAACTGCGTGAGCGCGTGCCATGCCTGGGCCTGCTCGGCGACGAGGCGTTCATTCGCCGCCTGGCTGGTCCACAGTTGTCCCTCAATCTTTTGTGACGCGGCTCGCTCCTGGTCGCAGGCTTGCTGGAGGTCGATCACGGTTTGCTGCAGTCGAGCGACCTGTTCTGTCGCCGCCGCCAGCTCGCTTGCCGTCTTCTTGTGCTCGCGGAGGCGAGATTCGAGCTCTTGTTGCCGTTCGCGCCATTCTTCCCGCTCCTCGTCTTGGGCCCGCTGAGCCGCGGCGAACTCGGCCTGCAGACACGCCACGGCTTCTCGCGTCTCGGCGTGCCCGGCGACTTCGTCTTCATGCTCGACGAGCTGTGCCCGCACTTGCGCCTGCAGGTAGTTCGACGTGGCGCGCTCTGCGTCCAGCCCCTGCTGAGCCTCGGCCAGAACGCCCGTCAGCCGAGCGATCTCCGCCTTCGACCTGGCGAGATCCTCGGCCGTTTTCCCGTGTTCGATCAGACGGGATTCCAGTTCGATGCGGCCCTTTTGTGAGGCCGTTTTCTCCTGATCGAGCGCCCATTGAACGTTGGACAGGGCGACATGAAGTCGCGTGATCTCGTCCCGCGCCTTGGCCAGTTCGGAGGCCGCGTTCTCCTGGTCGACCAGTCGGCCTTCGAGCTTCTGGCGCTGGGCTTCCCAGGCTCCGCGTTCTTCCGCCAGCAGCCGCTGTGCGGCCGTGAAATCGGCTTGAGACTGCGCGAGCAGCGCCGCCGTTTCAGCGTGTCGGGCCGCCTCACTTTCGTGTTCGTTCAGAAGTTCGGCAAGCTGCGCCTCCAGTTCTCGCTGCCGTCGTTGCCATGCCTGGCGTTCTGCATGCTGTTCCTGATGCGCCGTGGCGAGTTGGGCTTGCAGCCGCGTCACGGTTTCGATCGTCTCGGCGTGCCTGGCCGCTTGCTGCTCATGTTCGGCCAGGCGGGCTTGCAACTGCTCCTGCCGCTCCTCAAAGGCAGCCCGCTCCTCGCCTAGCGCGCGCTGGACCCCGGCAAACTCGGCTTCGAGCTTGGATAAAGCGGCCAACGTTTCGACGTGTCGGGCGGCCTCCGATTCGCTGGCCGCCAGCCGCGCGCGGAGCTGGCCGTCTCGCTGGCGGTACGCGGCGCGCTCCTCATTCAGAAGCTGCTGGATGCCGGTCAGACCGTTGCGAAGCCGGGCGATCTCGCGACGCGTCGTGGCGAGTTCGTGGCCCAGATCCGGGTCGGCCGGCAGGATCTCGATGGTTTGGCCGCCAGCCTGCAACACATCGCCCGGCCTGAGGACGGCGTCGGCAAATTCACGGCCATTTAACTTTGCAGCGGTGGAAAGCCGGCGCACGACGGTCTGGGCGGCTCCGCGGAGGATCAGGCACTCGAAGGGCTTCGCCCGGACATCTTCGATTCTGAGGGTGCACCGCGGCGATCTGCCGATCGTGCACTTTGCGGCCCTGATCCCAACGGTCCGGCTTTCGCCCGACCGGCCCGTGATCCGCAACTTTAAAGCCGTCGGCGTATTGCCCAGCAGCCCCTCTGCGGGGGCAAGAAACGTTTCAACTGCCATCGCTCACCCGATTTTCCCATAACCGGGGCCTGCCGCGGGCGGCCTGACGGCGCGCAGCGCGACTCCCCTTATCCATGGGGGCATTTAGCTTACCGCTTCTACGCGGTCAAAAGCGGCCGCCGCCCTCGCGGCCAGGGGCAACCGGCACATTTTGCCGCATCCTCAGGCGGCTACCGGCAAAGTTTGCAAACTTCGGCTGTATATCTTTGCGGGGTTTGTCGATTATCGGATAGCGTTTTGCGGGCAGGACGTTCCTGCTGCGACGCACCCCAAGTGTCCGGTAAAAAAAATCTTTCGCGGGTCTCGGATGGGGTCGATCCAGCCACGGCGAAAGATCGTAAGGCATTGATGCACGGGCATTTATGCGTGCGTGCCGAAGGCCTGCCGCTGCGGACTGAGAAGCCGGATTTTAGCGACCCGTTATGGTTTGCTTGCGTACTATATTGTGGTTGTGAGTGAACGGGATCAAGACGGCGGAACTCGTGTCACGGCAACCGGATTGGAACAGCTCCGAGGACTTTTGAGGTGCCGTCGATTGGCAGCGCGAAGAGCGGGAGGGGGGCCGAACCCTCGTTGCCGGCTGCCGTCGAACGGTGAAGGTAGTTAAAATGGCACGCAAAGATGCGATTCTGAAGATGCGCGAGATTTTGATGGTCCGGCGCGACGCACTGCGCAAGGCACTCGCGGGGGATTTGAGCCTGCTGAAGGAACTGCGCGAGCAGACAGCAGGCGATGTGGTCGATTTTGCGCTCGATTCGGCGCAACACGAGATCAATTCGCAATTGGCGGAGGTTGAAAGCCGCGAATTGGCCAGTATCGAGAACGCCCTTGAGCGTATGCGGACTGGGCAGTTCGGACTCTGCGAACATTGCTCCGTTAAGATTCCGATGGCGAGGCTCAACGCGCTCCCTTATGCCACCTTCTGCATCGATTGCCAGCGCGACGCGGAACGGCAAGGTACTGCCGCGGGAATGGAAACGGATTGGGGGCGGCTCGTCGATAACAACGGTGACGTTGAGGTGTCGATCAACGACATCGAACTCGACGTTTCTTGATTCTTTTTTCTTTCCCGGCCAAAATAAGTGGCATGCTCAGCCGACACCGGTTGCTGGCCCTCGCCCTGTTTTGTTGCGGATTGTCCGTCGGTGGGGCCTTTGTATATGCGGTAGGCCGTGCCCTGGAGACCGAAGAGCCCCTTTCCGCTGATCAGCGGGTGGAGCTCTATCGGTCGTTGAACCAGCAGGTTGACGCGCTGGAATCCCAGTTCAACGTCGTCAAGACGGTGGTCCAGCTCGTCAGCCCCACGGTGGTCCATATCAAGGCCGAAAAGCCCGACCACTCGACTCGACGATCTCAGAGAGAATTGATCGAAGAGGCCGGGTCGGGCGTGATCATTGAGTTCAAGGGTCGTTTCTTCGTGCTGACCAATCGGCACGTCATCAAGGACGCCCAGCTTAAGGATATTCAAATCAGCCTGTCGGACGGCAGCGACTTGCGGCCGTTGAAGGTGTGGTCCGACGCCGACACCGATGTGGCCCTGATGGCGGTTTCCGCCTCCGGACTTACGGCGGCCAGGCTGGGCGACTCTTCCTCCGTCGAGATCGGCGACTATGTGCTTGCCGTGGGAAGTCCGTTCGGCCTCAGCCATTCGGTCACCTACGGCATCATCAGCGCCAAGGGACGGCGTGACCTCGAGCTGGGTGATGCTGTCGAATTGCAGGACTTTATGCAGACCGACGCGGCGATCAACCCGGGGAACAGCGGCGGGCCTTTGATCAACCTGCGGGGCGAGGTCATCGGCATCAATACGGCGATCGCCAGCAACTCGGGAGGCAACGAAGGAATAGGCTTCAGCATCCCGATCAACGGGGTGATGCACATCGTGCGTCAGTTCGTCGAAAAGGGCCGGGTCGTGCGGGCCTTTCTGGGCGTGAGCCTCGACCAGCGATTCACCAGCACCGTGGCTGCCAAAATGGGGCTCCGCCGGCGGCAGGGGGCGCACGTGACGGCCGTGACCGACCGGGGCCCGGCTCAAGCGATTGGCCTGCAGCGAGGCGACGTCATCCTGAAGTTCAACGGCATCCGCGTCGAAAACGATACCCATCTTATTTATCTCGTCAGCCTGACCGAGGTCGGCAAAGAAGTCCCGCTGGAAGTCTTCCGCAACGGCCAGGTCATGCACGTCAACGTCAAGGTCGGCAACAAGACCGATTTCCCACCGCAACGGTAAAACCACGAAGAGCGCGTCCGAGAATTGGGCAGGCGAAACGCCCGCACCACGATTCCGGTCCTGGGAACGGTTCTTAGTCCACAGGCGGTAGACGTTACGCTTGATGGTCAGTCACGCCCGGCGTAGACTTTGGTCTCTAGTGCTTGCCCTCCGGAGCGATCGCCATTAGCGTCTCCGCCGCCACCGACCTTGCTTTTCAACGCTGTATTCTCCCCGGCTGCGGCGCCACCTACGGCATCGACGAGGTGCGGGTCGCCTGCAGCGCCTGCGGCAGTCTGCTCGACGTGGCCTATGATTGGGAGCGCGCGCGCCCGCCCAATTCCTGGCAGTTCTTCGAGCAAAAATGGTCGCGGCGATACGACCCGCTCGACTTCAGCGGCGTCTGGCGATTTCGTGAGCTGTTTCCCTTCGCCCTGACCGAACAGATCGTAACGATCGGCGAGGGCCAAACGCTTCTCGTGCCGTCCGCGGGCGTGGCGAAATACGTCGGCGTGCAGCCGGGCCGACTATATCTGCAATACGAAGGGATGAACCCCTCAGGCAGCTTCAAAGACAACGGCATGTCGGCCGCCTTCACACATGCCCACATGACGGGCGCCACACGCGCGGCCTGCGCTTCGACGGGCAACACCAGCGCTTCGCTGGCGCTCTACAGCTCGGTAACGCGGCTGATGCGGGCCCTGATCTTCGTCGGATCGGGCAAAATTTCCTACGGCAAGCTGTCGCAGGCCCTGGACTACGGCGCGCTGACGATGCAAATCGCAGGCGACTTCGACGACGCCATGGCCCGCGTGCAGGAGGTCTCCAAGGAGCTGGGCATCTACCTGGTCAACAGCGTCAATCCCTTCCGGCTGGAAGGGCAGAAGACGATCATGTACCGCGTGCTGGAGGCGCTCCGCTGGGAAGTGCCCGACTGGATCGTCGTGCCGGGCGGAAACCTGGGCAACTCCAGCGCGTTTGGCAAGGCGTTCGGCGAGCTGCGAGAGCTGGGCCTGATCGACCGGGTTCCGCGGTTGGCGGTCATCAACGCGGCCGGCGCCAACACCCTGCACATGCTCATCCGGGGCGGCCTGCGATGGAGCAGCGGCTCACCCGACCGCGCCAAGACGACCGCCTATTACGCGGACCTCGATCGGCGCCAGTTACGTGCCTCCACCATCGCCAGCGCCATCGAAATCAACCGGCCCGTCAACCTGCTCAAGTGCCTGCGTGCTCTGGAGGTTTGCGACGGCGTGGTGCGCGAGGTGAGCGACCAGGAGATCTTGGACGCCAAGGCGCAGGTGGGGGCCGGTGGCCTTGGATGCGAGCCGGCGAGCGCCGCCAGCGTGGCCGGAGCGAGGGTTCTCCGCTCGGAAGGCGTGATCGGCAGCGACGAGCGAGTCGTCTGCATCCTCACCGGGCATCAACTGAAAGATCCGACCGCCACGGTGGCCTACCACACGACCGATCAGCAGAAGTTCAACGAAGTGCTCGGCAGCCGGGGCGTGAAACGGGCTTCTTACGCCAACCGTGCCGTGGCCGTGTCGAACGACCTGGACGAAATCATCAAGGCCATTCAGCTCTACAGTTAGGCGAACATGTCGGCGACTCCCACAAAGATTGCCATTCACGGCGCGGCGGGACGCATGGGGCAGCGGCTTGTCGCGCTGGCCAGCGTCGACCGGGACCTTAAGGTCGTGGCGGCGATCGACGCGCCCGGCAACCCGCGGCTCGGCCAGGACGCCGGGCTGCTCGCGGGCGTCGGCGAACTGGGCCTGCCGCTGGTCGACAAGTTGGCCGTAACGGCGGACGTCGTCATCGACTTCTCCTCGCCAGCCGGCGCCCTGGCGATCACCGAGACGTGCCTGGCGCGAGGTCAGGCCCTGGTGCTGGCGACAACCGGTCTTGAGGCGGAACAACAGGCCCGCGTGCGAGAGGCGGCCCGGAAGATACCCCTGTTGTGGGCGCCAAGCATGAGCTTGGCCGTCAACCTGGCGATGAAACTGTCTGCCGTAGCGGCGGCGGCACTGAAAGAACATCCCACGGGCGCCGACGTGGAGATCGTCGAGCGCCACCATCGCTACAAAGAGGACGCTCCCAGCGGCACGGCGCTCAAGTTTGGCGAAATCATCTCAGGCGTGATGGGTCAAAAGGTGTCGCGTCACGGCCGTGAAGGACGGCTCGGCGCCCGGCCACACGGCGAGATCGGCTACCACGCCCTGCGAACCGGCGACAACCCGGGCGAACACACGATTGTCTTCGGCTTGCTCGGCGAGACGCTGGAGATTTCGGTCAAGGCGACCAACCGCGACTGCTACGCGCACGGCGCGCTGGCCGCGGCCAAGTTCTTATGCGGCAAGCCGGCCGGGCTCTACAGCATGAGCGACGTGCTGCAAAGTAGCCTCGGCGCTCCATGACAGAGTCTGGCGGGCCGACTGCCTGGCCCGGATTATTCACCGGCCGACACAAACCTTCATGGCGAAATGCGAGGAAGGCTATCTCTGCGACGTTTGCGGCGGCGACGTGGAATCGATCGCCGACAGCGAGCTGTACCTGCGCTACGTCATCGGATTGATCGACCCTGAAACGCTGCACACCACCCGCGAGCGACACATCCTCTGCAACCCGACACTGGCCCAGTTCATTGTCGACGAGGAGTTCGAGCCGGTCGTCATCGAAGGTCCGTTTGACAAGCGGCAGCTCGACCCGGCTTACGTCGCGGAGCAAGAGACCCTCATCACGCGCGGCTGGCGACGTCTGCGCGAGCTTGATCGGCAGCGGGAGCCGACCATCCTCGAGTACCCGCTGCCTGAAGTCCGCGCCAGGATGGGCAACATCGCCGACAGGTAGGGGCTTACCCGCTCGCGTCCTGCCGGTAACGTTCGGCGAGTTGCATCATCACCTCGAGTACGAGCAGATCGGCGCGGGCCATCACGTGTCGGGAGCTGCGGCTCCCCAGTCCTCGCAGGGTCGTCTCCAGCGCCTGCAGGTGCAGTTGCATAACCCTGGAGACGGGCAAGTTCAAGGCGTGCAGCGAAGCGACGACGGCCGATGTTTCCGCCGCCAGATTGCCCGACCCCATGATGATCTGCGCGCGCAACAGGTCGACGTAATGAATCACAAGCGAGCCCGGCACCTCGAGTGGAGGGCTGGCTGCACTTTTGCTGTTATCCGACCTTGCGAACTGGGTGCCGGTGAACGTGCAGAACCGCGTTAGCTCTTCCAGGCCGTTGATCAGGTCGCGCTGTTGGGCCAGCAAGCGCTCGGCCTCGCCGTGCTCGATTCGAAGCCGGTGACGCTCTTGTTCGGACAACCGTTGGTTTTCGCGCGCCATGCGGCGCCAGTCGATGGCGCGGGCGACGGCCAAAGAAACTCTTCGAGCAGTAGACGACTCGACCGGCAGATACTCGTCGGCGCCGGCCTCGCAGCAGAGCAAGGCCGTATCTTCGTCCGATAGATCGCCGATGACCACCAGCGGGTCGTCGGCGCCGCTCTCCCGCAGCGCCTTGACGAAGGCCACGGCGTCGAGATCGGGCGGATGGTGGCGGACGACCACGGCGTCGAACACCTCCTGGCGGAGCAAGGCCAGCCCCTCGCCGCTTCCCGCCGCTTCTTCCACCGTCATTTCGGCTGCTGCGTCGGATGCAAAGCCATCTCGCGGCCAAGCCACCGGATCGCCTGATGCAACGTAGAGCAAGCGCGCGGATTGCGGGAGCTTAGTCCGGCACGTTGGCAGCGTCGGGTCGAAAGGCGAAACAGGCTGGGACAAAGGCGTCAGAGGCGAGCCGCAAAGTGAGAGGCGAGATTCTCGCAAAGTCGTAAACACCGAATCCAGGTACTTTACGCGTGCCGCCTGTCGGGGTGAAGCTCAGTTTGCGCCCCCGATTCGTGCAGTATTCGATGATCCGGTGCCCTGCCCGGTTAAATAACTGTAAAATGCAGAACTCTGAACCGGACACAGCACGTGGATTCATTTTGAATCACGTTTCTCCTCCACGCTCCAGAACGAAACCGTGCCACGGATGTCCGCAGCAGCCAAGATTGGCCCGTTCGGTAGGAAGCGAAGGGCGTCGCACGAGCTACTCTGTGCCGTGGGAATGGTCGTGAACAGGCTTTGATCGGCCAAACGATAAATCGTCACGCCGCCAGGCCGCTCGTGGCTGCCGGGCATGGAAAGCGCGCTCAGCAAGCGGCTGTCTGCCGAGAAGCTCACCGAGGTGGTGAAGCGTCCCGCAATGTCGATTTCCCCGGCCGGTTTGTCGGCTCCCAGTTCGTAGAGAAGAACTAGCCCGTGCTCTTGTTCACGTCGTTTATCTTCGTCAACGTCGGCCGCGGGCTCCACGGTGCCGCCAGCCGCCACCCATCTGCCGTTCGGTGAAAACCCCAGATCCAACAAGAAGAGGCCCTCCTTTGAGAACCCGCCGTTCTTCTGCCAGGTGGCGGTATCCCAAAGTGACACGACTCCACGGCGCGTGGCAGTGGCCAGCGTGCCGCCGTCGGGACCGAACGCGACGACATCGATAGTCCCTTCCTGCTGGGGCAGCTCCGCAACCAGTTCGCCAGAGGCGACGTCCCAGATCCTGGCCACCTTGTCGAAGCCCCCACTGGCTAGCAACCGTCCGTCCGGCGAAAACGCCACAGACAAAACCCAGCCCGTGTGTCCCTTGAAGGTCATCTTCTCCTGCTGAGAGTCGACGTCCCAGAGTGTGACTTCTCCGAGTTGCGGGTCGTTGCGTACCCGACCGGCGGTCGCAATCAGCCTATCGTCTGGCGAAACGGCCACGTCGAACATCGCCCCGGCCGTTCCGTGGAATACTCCCAAAACCCGACCCTCGGCGACGTCCGAGATCTGCAACACACCTTTCGCCTTGCCGGCCCGCCAGGCGGCGATGTCGTCGGGCGGATCGGAGTCAAAACCGCAGCTCGCCATGAGTCGGCCGTCGCTGGTGAACGCGATCGCTTCTGCGTGGCGACTGCCGGTCTCGATGCCGCGCAGATGAACAACCGGCGATTTGGCCTTAGCCCTTTTGGCGGGCAATTCTCGCGGGGCCGGGACCGGCGGCTTCAATTCAGTCGAATTTGAATCGCCCCCATTCGTCGGCAGCCGTGGCGGAGTAACCGGCGTGTGCTCGACCTCCATCAACAGTCGCAGGATCTGGCCGTTGTCGGCGTCCAGCACACGCACCGCCTCGCTATCGCAGGTGACGAGCTTCGTCCCGTCGGGAGAAAAAGCGGGCGGGCTGGGATCGCCGCAGAACGCAAAGCGAGCATTCCACAACGGTTCCTTGGTGGCCGGATTCCAGAGGGTTACCTCGCTGATGACGCGGCTCTCCGTCGGCGTTGTCGTCACGGGTCCGAACCCCTGTCCGGCAATCGCTCCGTGGGGCGAGAAGACGGGCGCCACGTATCCGCCGCCGTCGGGGCGGGCGAGCGTCTCCACGAGCTCCTGCGTCTCAACGTCCCAGATTTTCACTTCACCGGTGGCCATTTGGCCGTCGTTGACCGCGACGTAGCCACCGCCGCTGGCGACATACCGGCCGTCGGGCGAGAAGGCGACGCCCAGCGACCCACCACGGTCGCGAAGGAGCGTGGCTTTGAGTTCCCGCTTCTTGGTGCCCCAGAGCTTGACGCCGCTGGAGCGATGCGGCGCCGATGTATCGAAGGCCCAGGCGAGCAGTGTGCTGTCGGGGGAAAAGGCCACGCCGCGGTAATACTCGTTTGCCTGCGACTCCACGACGCGGACCAGGTCGCCGGACTCCACGTCCCAAAGCATGACGTCCCCCAGCCATACATTGGCTCCCGTGCGCGTAGAAATCGAGCCTGCCAGGAAGTGGCCGTCCGGTGAGAACGCCAGGGAGGTTGTGCCGGGACGCACACCGCGCAACACTTTTCTCGGTTTGCCCGTCGATGTGTCCCAGATGCGCACAACCGGCTCGTCGCCGCCTGTCGCCAGCAAAGAGCCGCGCGGTTGGAAGGCAACGGCCCGAATGATCCCTTGGCTCCCCGCCATGCGATGCAGCGCTTCGCCCGAATCGAGCTTCCAGACCCGGACCGACCGATCCATTCCTCCGCCCGCTACGTATTTGCCGTCGGAAGACACGGCGACGGCATTGATTTGGCTCGTGGCGTACGCGACCACGTCGATCACCCCGTTTTTTGGCAGGGCCGGACTTTCTTGGCCCTTGTCACCCGGTTCGTCGGCGAATGACGAGGTGAACAGGCTGATGATTTCCAGCAGAAACGCACCGAGCACGGCCGCACTGGATCGCCGTGCAGCTAGCCGGCTCACCCCGATGAAGCGGTTCAGACGGCCTTGGTCTCGTCTTCGGTCGGTCGACTCCATCCAAATCCCTTCCAGATCAATCGTTTGACTTCCGCCAGGTCGCAGGAGCGTCCGTCGCGACGCGGCCCGCCGACACGTCTTATGATCTTCAGCCGAGAGTGCGTCGTGGGCAAGCCATCCGCTCGCGGTCCTGCGCAAGCTCTCGAATCGCCGGTTTGATGTCCGGTTCTTCCAGCGATCTTCATGTCGCCGGTCTTACCAGCCCAATGGGTCCACGGGCCCATTATAGACGAGGCTCCGGCGGACGTGGCCAGATGAGCCGGTGTACCAAAACGCAGAAGAAACCGTTGAGCAGCCCCGCGCACCAAAGGACCGACATAGAGAGCCTGGTGGCCTTGATGAGCCGAGAACTCCCAAATTCATCCCATCGATCCGATTCGACAAGGTCGATAATCACGCCGAACACCATCGCCGTGGCGAGGATGGCCGCCAGCCCGGCCGCCAGGGCGAAGCCGATCCAGAAAGCCCGCGGCCTCCCCTGCGTCGAGACGGCCCCCATGACGGCGATCGAGGCGAAGGCGATGCCCAATAACAGCAAGACGGGAAGTGAGTGCCAACCCAGCGGGGTGGTAACCGCTCCCGCCCCCATCGCGACCGCGGCCGTCGCGACCAGCATCAAGCGGATCGAGAATTGGAAGCGGGCCGGTGGTTGGGTTTCCATGCCGTTAGGCTATCGACCGGCGGAGCGAAGGGAAAGCATATCAAGAGGTGCTGGCATCGAAGCTTGTTCCGCAATCGAAAGACGCTCCGCCATCGCAGCCAGAGCCGGCGTCGAACGACGGGCTCGAATCGAAGCCGCCAGGGGGGTCGAACGCGGAGCCGTGATCGTGTTGTGCGGCCGCCTCAAAGCCGCCGTAGGCGGACGATTGGTCCGCCTCGGCCTGCTGAAAGTGATGGGGGGTCGGCGGAGAGTCGTCTTGCCTCCCATCCGCCATGCCGCCGACGACGTCCCCGGGCATGCCTCCCAGCATCGAGCCGGTGACAAAGCCGCCGACGAAGTCGTTCAGGCTGCCGTCCGTCGTTTCAGCGGAATGAGTGGATGGCCAATCGAGTCCAGAATAATACCGCTGCGACGCCTTCCGTGCAGCTCGAAGAAAGACGAGGACCATCAGTACCAGCACGGCGATTGCGGTTAGGACAAAGAGAACGGGCATCGTTTCTCCTTTGCGGTTCGCGGGTTTTCTCGGCCCCTTTCCACGTAGGCACCGTCCGCGAGCGGATCGTGCGCGCCAGTCGTCATGTGGGAGGTCCCTGGCAACGCCGCGTTAGGAGTCGCGCCCCTTAGGGCTGAGGGCTTGCACGGAATCATCCAACCGAGGGGCCGCGCCAAGCTGTGCACTGCGCTATCGAGTGCGACCCCTTCGGGCCGAAGGCGCCTCTGCGCATGTACTGATCGCGCTTTGTCAGCTCACCTGCCGGCGGGAAGTCTGCGCGGCGTCGACCCGGCGGGACAGATCGCGGGCCGCGGACACCAGGCCGGGCACGTCGAGCCCAAGATCCGCTAGTAGCTCACCACGCTCGCCGTGCTCGATAAACCGATCGGGGATGCCGAGCCGCCGGACGTGCGCGGTTGAGATTCCCGCGTCGGCTGCGGCCTCAACGACCGCGCTGCCAAATCCGCCCATCAGGCAGCCTTCTTCGACAGTGAGCACGAACGAGCACGATTCCAGGGCGCGGAAGATCGTTTCCGTGTCGAGCGGCTTGGCGAAGCGCGCGTTGATCACCCCCACGTCGAGACCCTCGGCGCGGAGTGCCAGCGCCGCCTTCAAGCAGGAACCCATCAGCGTGCCGAAGGCGATGAACATGCCGTCCTGTCCCCACTCGATCACTTCCGCGCGGCCCAGCTCGACGGGCGCTAGCGGGCGGTCGAGTTTCTCCGTCGTACACTTCGGGTAGCGAATCGAGACCGGCGCGTCGTGCCCCAGCGCGAATTCCAGCATGGCGGGCAGGTCGTACTCATCGCCCGGCGCCGCCACGACCATGTTCGGAAATACGCGCATGTAGCCGATGTCGAACATGCCGTGGTGCGTCGGACCATCCGGGCCGGTCAATCCGGCCCGATCGAGCATGAACGTCACGGGGAGTTTCTGCAGCGCGACTTCCTGGAAGATTTGGTCGTAGCTGCGTTGCAGGAACGTGCTGTAGATGTCGACGATGGGCCGCATGCCCGATTTTGCCTGGCCCGCGGCGAAGGCCACCGCGTGCGACTCGCAGATGCCGGTGTCGAAGAAGCGATCGGCGAATCCTTCGCGGATCCGCTCCAGGTTGTTCCCCTGGCACATGGCGGCGGTCAAAACGGTCACCCGTGGGTTATGCGTGAGCTGATCGTGGATCGCCTGGCTGGCCACGTGGGTGTAAGACCGCGACGAGCTTTTCTTGAACGACATCGAGCCGTTCTCGTCACGCTGGAAGGGTGCCGGCGTGTGGAAGAAGACGGGGTCTTCCGCGGCCGGCTGGAAGCCGTGCCCTTTCTCGGTAACCACGTGCAAAAGGACCGGACCCTCTACGTCTTTGACGAGCTTCAGATACTTGCAGAGCTGGCCGATGTTGTGACCGTCGATCGGGCCGACGTAACGCAGACCGAGCTCCTCAAACAGCATGCCGCCGTGCAGGCCGGCTTTGATCGATTCCTTGGCCTGCCAGAGAAGCCGTTCGACCGGGTCGCCCAGAAGGGGCACCTTGTTGAGCGCCTTGACCACCTCATGCTTGAGTCCCGTGTAAAGCGGGTTCATCCGCAGGCGGTCGAGGTAGAGGGCCAGCCCGCCGACCCGCGGGCAAATCGACATCTTGTTGTCGTTGAGGACAACGGTAATTTTTTTCTTCAGGCCGCCGGCGTTGTTGAGCGCCTCGAACACCATGCCCGAGGGCAGCGCCCCGTCGCCGATAACCGCGACGGAGTGGCGGTCGCTCTGGCCGGGCATGAGATCGTCACCCGTCTTCAGCCCAAGCACCGTCGAGACGCTGGCGCCGGCGTGGCCCGTCATGAACAGGTCGTAGTCGCTCTCCTGGGGGTTCGGGTAGCCCATCAGCCCGCCTTTAGAGCGGATGGTGCCAAACTCGTGGTACCGGCCGGTGATCAGCTTGTGGGGGTAGATCTGGTGGCCCGTGTCCCAGATCAGCCGGTCGCGGCTGAAGTCGAAGGTGCTGTGCAAGGCGAGGCAGAGTTCGACCACGCCGAGATTCGACGCGAAGTGTGCCACGCGGTTGGTGACGAGGTTGCAAAGAACCTCACGCATTTCAGCCGCAAGCTGCTCCAACTCGCCCACCGACAAGGCGCGCAAGTCGCGAGGCGACTCGATTTTCGACAGCAATTGGTCCATCAGCGATCTCGCTCCACGACGTAGCGGGCCAGCGAGGCTAGCGGCTCAGCCGCTTGCCCCAGCGGCTTCAGCAAGTCGCAGGCTTCCGCGACCAGCCGTTGCGCGCGTCGCACGCTCTCGTCGATTCCTAGTAGTCCGGGAAAGGTTAACTTGCCCCGATCCGCATCCTTGCCGACTCTCTTGCCCGTGGTCTCCTCTTTTCCCTGAACGTCGAGCAGATCATCCGCGATCTGAAAGGCCAGCCCCAGGCGGCGACCATAGTCTTCCAGTATTTGTATTTGCGTTGGACCGGCACCCGCAGTCAAGGCCCCCAGGCGAAGTGAAGCCAGAAAAATGACGCCCGTCTTGCGGTGGTGAATCGATTCTAACGCCGAGAGAAGCGCTTCCGGCGACTCGGGTCGCTCTGTGGCGCGGTCGCCGTTTGGCTGCGCGCGTCTCTGTTCTCCCAGGATGTCGTCGGCTTGCCCGCCCACCAGGGCCGACGCGCCGGCCGCCTCGGCCAGCGCGGCGCAGCAGGCGGCCCCCACGGCCGGCGGCCGCACGTCCCGAGCCACGACCTCGAAGGCCCGCGTCAGCAGCGAATCGCCCGCCAGTATGGCCATCGCTTCACCGTAAACCTTGTGGTTCGTCGGTCGTCCACGACGCAGGTCGTCGTCGTCCATCGCGGGCAGGTCGTCGTGGATCAGCGAGTAACAATGGATCATCTCCACCGCGCACGCGGCCGGCAGGGCGGCGTCAATCTTTCCACCGCAGGCCTCGGAGGCCATTAACACCAGCAGCGGCCGCAGCCGCTTTCCCGGCGACAATAGGCTATAGCGGATCGACTCCGCCAGCTTGCCGGGACAGCCCGGAACGAACTGCGTGTAACGGTCGAGCGCGGCCTCAATCTGAGGACGCAACTCGTGGGCCACTTGCTCGAACGAACGAGTGAGAGTTGCCGGCATGGATGGCCGCCTTGGGGTGAAATCCCCGAGCAAGCGAGCGTGTCGTTGCCTCGCTGGCGTTTCGGGTTGGTAGGGGGTCCAAAACGCGGAAATTCTAAAATAGGCTGCCCGGCTCGTCCATGCGAATTTGGGGTGATTCGGCTGGTTCGGCTTCTTGGAGCGATCCCTCCGCATGGTCAAAAGAAGCCGTTTCCCGTAATTTCCTTCCCCCCGTTCTGGTGCGTCGCCTGGACCGGTTCTGCGATTTTTCGTCGAGCGGCTGCGGACCGTCGTCGGCGAACGGTTCGGTGATCGGATTTCCGGCGGCGTCAACGCCGCTAAGCAGCTCAATCCGCCGCTCGGCGCGTTGGAGCAAGCCGTAGCACTGCTTTAAGAGGCCGATTCCCGTCTCATAATGGTCGAGCGCCTCGGCCAGCCCGATTTCCCCCTCTTCGAGTTGGTGGACGATGTGTTCCAACTGCTCGAGCGCCTGTTCAAAGGTGGGGGTGCAGGGACTGCTGCCGTTGCCCTCGGTCGGGGAGGTTGTGTGCGAAGATTGCGGCTGCATGCCCTCAGGATAGAGAGGGCCGCGGTCTGGCGAAAGTGCCGGTCGGCGGATCGGCCGGGGACGGCGCCAGACACGGACCGACTCGCGGGGGTCGGCTGCGCCATCGTTTTTCATTGGCCGGCTGGCCAGACCACGCGCCCCGCCGCGGCGGTGCGGATGCTGTAAAGCGTTCCGCCGGCCGTGATGTAAAGCGTCCGCAAGTCGTCGCCGCCGAAGGCACAGTTGGTCACCTCGTCGCGCGGGACCGGCAAGAAGCTCGCGAGTTCGCCTTCCGCGCTCAGCACGTAGATGCCGCCCTTTCGATCTTCAGCCGGCTCAAAGGGTGGATTCGGTTTGTTCAGGCCGGCCGCCACGTAGAGCCGGCCGGCTCGGTCTTGCTTGATGCCGTCGGGACCGCGGCCATCGCGCCAATCGTAAAGGAGCTTGCGGCTCCCCGCGTCGACGCTGCCGTCGGGCCCCAGCGCGAAACGCCAGAGTTTGCGGGCGGCGCCCAGCGTGTCGTTGTTGTTGTCGGCCACGAAAAGATACCGGTCGTCGGCCGAGACCAGGAGACCGTTTGGCCGTTCTAATTCGCGGCCGAGGACCCGCGTCACTTTGCCGTCCGGGTCGATGCGGTAGACGCCTTCGATGGTCTTCCCTTCGTCGTCGACGATCTCCAGTCCCTCGCGGCTGCCGTAGCGCGGGTCGGAGAAATAGACTCGCCCCTTGGAGTCAAGCGTCAGATCGTTGGGCTGGTTGTAGCGGCGCCCCTGGTAACGATCGGTGAGCACGGTGATCGCGCCGCCGGGCTCGGTGCGCGTGACGCGCCGGTCCTCCGCTTCGCACGCCAACAGCCGGCCCTCTGTGTCGAAAACCAAGCCGTTCGTACCCGCGCCCTGGCGGAAAATGCTCGAGCGCCCCTCGCGGTCGAGCCGAAAAATGTGCCCCTGCCCGCTGGTCAGAACGCCCAGCTCTGGATGCCACGCCGGGCCCTCGCCTCCCGGTCCGTTGTCGGCCTCGATCTTCAACGTGGCTCCGGGGGCGAAGATCGGTTCACCAGCCCGAGGCGAAGCCGTGAGAGCCCCGTCGGCGATCTCCTCGAACGACACGTTCATGATCGGGTAACTGCGCCAGTCGCGGTAGTCGAAGTGCCACCACTCGAATTCGTTGATCGAAAAGCCCTCGTTCTCCATCGCTCCCCGCAAAAGCTCACGAAAGAAGCGTTCTTCGCTCGTACCCCCCGGATAGTCTGGGAAGGCACGGGGCGAGAATTCGTCGTAGGCCGAAGGCATGGCGACCGGCTGACCGTCGACCAGTTCGTACAGCGAAAGGTCGACTGCGCAACCCCGGTTGTGCCGTGAGCCCTTGCTTGGGTCGGCCACGAACATCCGCTGCGCCGGGGGCGTCGCTTCCCAGAACAGTCGCGTTACGTGCCAGGGGCGATAGGCGTCGTGAATCAAAAGACCATAACCGCGCCGCTTAAGCTGGCGATGAACGCGCACGAGCGCCTCGGCGGCCGGACGCTGCAAGAAGGCCCGCGCTTGTTTGTAGACGGGCGTTCCCAAAAAGTTGTCGCCCGTGGCGTAACGGATGTCGAGCCGGATGGTCGCGTCGAGCGAGGTCAGCTCGACGAGATCCGGCAGGCGAAACGGGCCCGCCTCGGCAGGCGGAACGCTGCCGTCTGATAAAACCTCTCTACGTAGTTCTTCCACCGACTTGACCGGCAGGATGCGAGCGGCGTCGGACGAGCCGATGGGGCGGCGAAGGAACGGCACGCCGGCCGCGTCCACGAGCGTCGCCCGCCCTCGATCATCGCGGTGGAAAACGAGCCTTTCGTCCGGATAGAGACCGTGATCCGGAAACGCGAATTCGTCGGCCCCGACCTCTTTGAGAGGGTAGTAGAAAAACCACTCGATGAGCGCCGTCAAATGTCCGTGCTCCTCTAAGATATAGAGCGTGTTGTGGTCGGCGCCGTATTCGCCAATGAGATGTCGCCAGCGATCGGGCACGGCGGCCGGCCGATCATCGGGCACGTGACGATACGGCTTGCCGTCGATGACAAGGTCGTTGGGACCGCTACGACCAACGCTCGGCTTTGAGGCGAGCAAGTCGTCTACGACCAGTTCGTCCCCCCGGCCCTTGAGCGTCAGACGAAACTCGCCCTTGCGCATCAGGAGACGACCGTTGTGCTCGAAGAGCTCGGCCCAACCGTCGTCTCCCGCATATTGGCCGGCGAGTGACCTGGCCCGCTCCACCGGCACGTGTTCCGGCCACGTTGCCTCGGGCAGCGGTTTGCCGGCCCGCCGCGCGAGCAACCGCTGCAAGGCCTCGTCGGCCACGCGCTTGGTTACGGCGTTGGCCCCGTCCTTGTTGGCGATCACGACGACCCCCAGTTTCTCATCGGGCAGGGCGGCCAGTTCGGTGGCGAACCCATAAACGGCCCCGCCGTGTCCGACGCGCAGGTGGCCGTCGAGCTGACCGATGACGAAGCCGATTCCGAACTTGCGAACGTCTCGGCCACCGTCCGCTTGCGCAGTCCACATTTGTCTGACGGTCTCCGGCCTGAGCAGCGGACCACCGGCAGCCCGGCCCTCATTGAACAGCGCCATCAGGAATCGCGACAAGTCGACGACGGTCGAGTACAAGTTGCCCGCTGGGGCCGTACCGAGGCCAAATGTCGGCGCCGCGAAATTGCGGCCGTCGTAGGTCCACATCCGCCCTTCCACGAGCTGCTCACGAAGGGTCGGCGTGAGTTCGAAGTCGGTTCGTTCCGTCCCCAGCGGGGCCAGGACGCTCTCTCGCAGACAATCGGCGAACGGCTTGCCGAGACGCTGCTCGAGCAGGTAGCCAACGACGGCGATCCCGGCGTTGGAGTATTTGGTTCGCGTGCCGGGGGCGTACACGAGCGCAGTCCGATTGAGGCTTTCCACCGTTTCGGCCAGCTTCGGTTCGCTCGAATCAAAGTAGTTGCCGACCGGCGATTCACGCACAAGCCCCGCCCGATGCGACATGAGCTGCCGCAGGGTGATGGGCGTTTTGAATCGGTTTTCTGGACGAAACTCAGGCAAGTAGTCGCTGACCGGCGCGTCGAGGTCGACCCTGTTTCGTTCGACGAGCTGCATCAAGGCCACGTCGGTGAAAAGCTTGGAGACGGAGCCCACCCGATACACGGTGGCGGGACTCGCCCGCACGCCCCGCTGGCGGTCGGCCCAGCCGAAGCCGGCCGCCCAGACGATTCGCTGGCCGTCCACCAGGGCGATCGACACGGCCGGAAGGCCCTTATCTTCCATCTCGTGCCGAACGAGGCGTTCGAGTTGGCCGGCCACGGCCTCGTAGCCGGGCAGAAGGGTGGCATCGGGCATCTCTTCGGCCTGAGCGGGAAGACCTGCACCCCACAACAGAAGCAGGGACAAGGCAGGCAGCCACAGCTTCTCAAAATGACGGCGAGAATCGCGCACAACCATTCAACTCGACCTTCGGATCAGAAAGGAAAGACGGCCTGCAAATGTCGCCGGCCGCACGGCCAGTGTAATTGAGGCATCTTCCGAGGCACAAACGGAGACGATCTGAATTGAACGCAGCCACCTTTCTACGACCAGAATAACGGGCGCGCGAAGGAGATGCAGTGAAGCGGCAGATTGCTTTCCAACGCCTGGAGAAGGCGCTGGTCGGCAGTAAGCCGACTTCACCCTCGCCGCGGTGCCGTCAACTCGCTGGCGGCCTCCATCCCCGCGGCGATTTCGGGCAGGATTCCGGCCCGAATGTAAATCGGCCGGATGTGGTGGCGCAGATTCTTAAGCTGCCGGAAGAAAAGTAGTGCGCCCACGATGCACGCCGCCCCTCCCAGACGCACCGTGGCCGGTGGGCCGATAACACCCGCCAGCCACCCGGCGATCAGGCTGCCAAGCGGCGCCATGCCCATGAAGGCCATGGCATGCAGGCTCATTACGCGCCCCCGTTTGTCTTCGTCCACGATCGTCTGCAAAATCGTGTTGCATGCCGCCATCTGCACCATCAGCCCGCAGCCGGCGACGAGCAGCGCCGCGGCGGCCGTCCAGAACCCGCTCGCCCAGGAGAAGCCGATCATCCCCAGGCCCACGGCCGAGGCCGCCAGGGCGATCCGCTTGCCCAGTCCCAGCACGGTCCGGCGCGAAGCCAGGTAAAGGGCCCCGGCCAGCGAGCCCAGCCCCTGCGCTGCGGTGAGCTGGCCCAGAGCCTTTGCTCCGCCCCCGAACGACTCGGTGATAAATACCGGAAGCAGCACCGAAATGGGCATGCTCATGCAACTCACCAGGCCGACAAGCGCGAGCAAGGCGCGTATGGGCGGAGAGCGGAAGGCGTAAAGCAGCCCTTCTTTCAAGCCGGTCAGCACGGGCGGATGCTCGCGCCGATGGTCGCGCGGCGGCACGCGAACGAACGTCAGCGCGGCCAGCACGGCCAGATAGCTGATCGTGTTCAGCAGGAAACAAAACCATTCGCCCTGGTCGGCAATGAGCAGCCCGGCCAGGGCGGGGCCGATCAGGCGGGCACCGTTGAAAAGCGACGAGTTGAGCGCGATGGCGTTGGCCCGGTCCTCTGGGTTGCCGACCATTTCCGTCAAGAACGCCTGCCGTGTGGGAATATCGAAGGCGTTGACCAGCCCCAACAGCACGCTGAGTGCGAGCAGGTTCCACACGGCTACCCAATGGCCCAGCGCCAGCACGGTCAGCAAGGCGGCCTGAGCCAGCGCGATACTCTGCGTTACCAGCAGCGTGCGGTGGCGATTCCAGCGGTCGGTGAAGACCCCGGCCAGGGGCGTGACGAAGAACGTCGGAATCTGGCTGGCGAACCCGATCATGCCCAGCAAGAAGGCCGAGTGCCGCAAGTCGTAGACGAGCCAGCTCATCGCGACCTGCTGCATCCAGGTGCCGATGAGCGACACCCCCTGTCCGAAAAAAAAGAGCCGGAAGTTGCGGTGGGCGAGCGCTCGCAGCATGCCGTCAAATTATTAAGGACGGTCAAGTGGCGAGGGAGAGAGAAATGCAGGGATCTACGGAGGTACGAACGACCCGACGCGGCCTGGCCCGTGGTATCGACGCCGTCCGCGGCCCGACCTTGTCGGCTACAATTGCCGTCATGTGCCGATCGTTCTCGTCGAGCCTGATCGTTTGGCTTGTGGCAGCTTGGGGGTGTTCCCGTGCGTCAGGGCCGCAAGTCGCCCCGGGAAGTGGCAATACACAAACAGCGGGTCCGACAGTTCGTGTCTACCAACTTGACGGCTTCTACTACGATAGACTGTCACAGGAACAAGACGGTCCCTTTGATCCGCCGGCAAACAGCCTCCGCAGGTGGCCCGTCTTGGAGGAAACGCTCGTCACCGACGAACGTTTCGCCGCGGAGTTTCGCGCCGCGGTAGACGATCCGTCGAATTTTGGGGGAAACGCCAGCGATTGTTTTTGGCCGGGCATGGGGATCGCGGTCGGCGATGGCGTCGACCGAATCGACCTCGTTATCTGCCTCCAATGCAACCTGGCAAACCAATACAAGAAGGGCAACGTCCTGGAGCAAAGGCCTCTCAGCGAACGTGGTCGTCAAGAATTCGCAAGACTATACACAGCAGCGTTTCCAGGCCAGCCCAACCCATCGCGATAAGGGGACGGCGCCGGTGGAGTTGCCCTACAAGCCCTGGTTACACAATCTCCGTGATGACCTCTCCCTGGATCTCCGTCAGCCGCTCGTTTCTTCCTTGGTGCAGGTAGCTCAATTCGTCCTGGTCGAGACCGAGTTGGTGCAAAATCGTCGTGTGGATGTCGCGGAAGTGATAGGGAGACTCGACCGCTCGCAGGCCAATCTCGTCCGTCTCACCCACAACCTGGCCGCCGCGAATGCCGCCCCCGGCCATCCACACGGTGAAGCCCAGATTGTGGTGGTCGCGCCCCTTGCCCCCTTGTGCTTCCGGTGAACGCCCAAACTCGCCTCCCCAGAGCACGAGTGTCGAATCGAGCAGGCCGCGACGCTTGAGATCGCCCAACAAACCGGCGATCGGCAGGTCGGTCTGGCCGGCCATGCGAAGATGATTCTCCTCCACGTCGTTGTGGGCGTCCCATTGCATGTTCCCCGGCCCACCTCCCGACACGACCACCGTGAACCGCACGCCCTTCTCAACCAGCCGCCGCGCGAGCAGGCAGCGGCGGCCGTAGTCGTCGGTCGGTTCGCGGCCGATGCCGTACAGGTCGAGCGTCTCCTGCGTCTCGCCGCTTAAGTCGAACACGCCGGGCGCCTCGGTCTGCATCTTGAACGCCAGATCGTAAGCGCCGATGCGAGCGTCGAGTTCGTCGTCTTGTCGCTCCGCCGACCGGTTCAGCTTGCGAATCAAATCGATCGTCCGCTCTCTTGTCTCTCGCGACACGCCGCCCGGCAGATCGAGATTTCGTAGCGGCCTCTCGCCCGAGCGCAGCATCGTGGGCTGGTAGACGGCCGGCAGAAAACCGTTGGCGTACATCGGCTGCCCCGCTTCGAGCGCCCCGTGGCTGTCGGGCATCACCACGTAAGCGGGCAAGGAATCGCTTTCCGAACCCAGTCCGTAGACCACCCAGGAACCCATGCTCGGAAACCCCGGCACCGTCCGGCCGCTGAACAACTGATATTGGGCCGCCGAGTGGACCACCATGTCGCCGTGGCAGGAGCGGATGATCGCCAGGTCGTCAACGTGCCGGGCGATGTTCGGAAACAAGTCGGAAACTTCGAGGCCGCTCTGGCCGTGGGGCTGAAAACGGCGTTTGCTACCAAGCAGCCGAGCGTCTTTGGCGATGAACTGATACTTGGCCTCGCCGAACTGGGCCGGCCGCGGTTGCCCGTCCAGCCGGTTGAGGAGCGGCTTCGGGTCGAATGTCTCGATGTGGCTTGGGCCGCCGGCCATAAACAGAAAAATGGCCGCCTTGGCTTTGGCTTCCGGCAAATGCGGCCGCTTGGCCGAGAGCGGGTTGGCCGCGCCCGCCCGGTTGCGCATGAGCGACGCCAGGGCCAGCGATCCAAAGCCGCAAAAGGCCCCCTCGATGAACTCTCGGCGGGTGCGGGTGGGGCGAAGATGCATGTGCCGCTGCGTGGTGACCGGGGCACTCTCTGTGCCGTTAAAACTTGGGCCCTGGATGATCCATCGTGGGTTGCGGGCCGATGGGTGCTGCAATCCGCCCTCACCCTTCGAGAGCGGCTGGCTTTTACGTGATTTCTTGAGGCAAGGGATAGGGAAAGACACGGCCTCCCTGCGGCCGGGGAAATCGCCCGAACTGGGCGGTGCTAATAGTCTCGCAAACCGCACATAGGCCGCATAGATGATCCTAGCACTCGCAGGGGTGTCAAAAAAGCCGATTCGCCGATCCTCCTCGGTCGGAGGAGTCTGGCAACTGTTGCGCCATCGCACGATCGACCTGACGCTAATCCGTCTGATCGCGGTGGAACAGGCTGGGGGGGTGAAGCCAACTGTCGCGCCACCGTCCCTCACCCTAGCCCTCTCCCGAAGGGAGAGGGGACTCACCGCTTTCCTCCAGCCCTAGTTGGACAAGGCGGCGGTAGAAACGGGGCCGCGTCATGCCTAGAAGACGCGCGGCTTTGGTCTTGTTTCCTTTGGCGCGCTGGAGCGCACGCCGGATCAACTCGAGCTCGATTTCGGCCAGATAAGCTTCCAGCTTGATCGTCTCCTCGGGCTTTGAAGGTCGGGCGCTGGCCTGACTTGCCAGCGCGAGCCGTTGAGGAAGATCCTGCGGACCGATTAACGGTCCTTCTGCCCGCGCATGCGCTTCTTCGATCATCTCTTCCAGCTCGCGCAGATCGCCCGGCCATGAATAGTCGGCCATGCGGTCCAGCGCCTCGGGCGAACAGCCGCCAATCTGTTTCGGCTGGCGCAGGTTGACTTGCTCGACGTACCACTGCGCCAGAAGGGGCAGGTCGCGCAGCCGCTCGGCCAACGGCGGCAAACGGATGACGAGCGTGCTCAAGGCGCACGCCAGGTCGGCGCGAAACGTACCCTGGGAGGCGCGGTCGGCGAGCGCGGCTTGCGAGGTCGAGATGACCCTCGCCGGAAAATCACCCCCTGCTAACCACCGAAAGAGCTCCATTTGCGCTCCCTCTGCGAGCGAGTCGATTTCTTCCAGGAGCAAGGTCGCGGGTCGCTGGCCGGGGGTCCTGCTTCGGGCCAGGCTGCGTAAGGTGGCTTGCAGCAGGTCGGTATCAAGCAGGGGGCAAGCGAGCGGCACGAGCGGACCTGTCTGGCTCGAGCCGTCGCCGTAGTGGACGGCTCGCCCCAAGTGTTCGCCGCCGCCAGAGGGGGCCACGACCAACACGCTCACCGAGCTGGCGGCCGCCAGCTTCACCTGGCTACGCACGAGCCGCATGGCCGGGCTGTCCCCCAGCAGACGATCGACGTGGTGGCGGATCGTCAGTCGGCTCCGGTACCGTTGTAGCCTTGCGTGCAGATCGGGGGCCCCCGTCTCGTCGGTGGCCGAGGTCGATTCGACCGTGGCAGGCCGCACGATGGCCAGGACCGCCGCCACTCCCTCGTCGGGCGTGACGAGCGGAATGAATTCAACGCGTCTTACGGAATCGGGCCGGGACGGACCGGGCTGCGTCGAATCGGGCTGGTCTGGTAAGGCGACGGGTGCCGTGAGTCGTTGGCCGCAAAACGCATCGGGCGGCGGGGAGAGGGCGGCCGCAACGGCCGTCAACCGGTCTGCGTCAGGCGCCGCGCCGTATCGACATTCCTGGCCGACGAGTGCCCCGGCATCGATTCCCGTCCATGCGCCGCAGGCCTCGTTGACGAACACCAGCCGGCGGTTTGCGGCCACCACGTAGAGAGGTTCGCCGACCGCAGCGAGCACCTTTGCCAGTTCGTTGGCGCTAGCACGGGGGACGCCCATTACGTGAGAGGCTCCTTGTGCTCAGCTCCGGGGGTTTCCCGCACGTAACGGGGCACCGCGTAGCCGGGCAATCGTTTCCGCAGCTCGGCCATCAACCGCAGGCCGGTTTCAATCGGCACCTCGAAGTGGGCCGCCCCGCTCACGCGATCCAACTGGTGGAGATAGTACGGCATCACGCGCAGCTCAACCAGTCTCCGGTAAAGCTCGGTCAGGACGTCGACGTCGTCGTTCACTCGCCGCAGCAACACCGATTGATTGAGCACGGTTACTCCCGCGTCGACCAGCCGCGTTAGTGCGTCGGCCACGTCGGGACCAATCTCGGTCGGATGGTTGGCGTGGACCACGACGATCGGCACCAGCCGCGTGCCGCGCAGCCACTTGAGCAGTTCGGCGTCGACCCGCTCGGGCAGGATGATCGGCAGACGCGTGTGGACGCGCAGACGTCGGACGTGAGGAGTTTTACTGAGATGGCGTGCCAGCCGGCTCAACCAATCGTCGACCAGCATCAGCGGATCACCGCCGCTGAGGATGACTTCCTCGATCGACGGGTCGGACACGATCTGTTTCAGCGCCGGCTCCCACTGGGCCAGCGAGTGCGGGGATTGAGCGTAGGGGAAATGGCGCCGAAAGCAGTAGCGGCAATGGACGGCGCACGCGCCCGTGGTCACCAAGAGCACGCGGCCCTGGTATTTGTGCAAGAGGCCCGGCGTGAGCGCCGCCTCGCGGTCGCCCACGGGGTCGGTCAGGAAGCCGGGCGAATCGTCCAACTCGTCGGCGAGAGGAAGGACCTGTAGCAGCAACGGGTCGTTCGGGTCTCCGGTTCGCATGCGGGCCGCGTAGCCCCGCGGGACGAACAGAGAAAAAGATCTCGCTGCCCGCGCGGCGCCCGCCAGGCAGTCGTCGGGCAGGTTCAGCACGCGGCACAATTCGTCCGCATCGCGGATCGCCTCCTTGAGGAGCGCTTGCCACGGCCTGGTCGAATTTCTCCTGCCGGGGCGGACAGGAGGGGAAGGGGTCGGTATAATCAGGGATTCGTTCCTTTTTTACGTTTGGCCAAACAGGGAATGTGATCGTGCCCAGCTACAACACTAGCGAATTCAAGAAGGGATTAAAGGTCCAGATTGACGGTGATCCCTATCTGATGATCGAGTGCAACTTCGTGAAGCCCGGCAAGGGCAATGCACTTTATAAATGCAAACTGCGCAACCTGCTGCGCAACACCGTGCTGGAACGCACCTACAAGGGGGGCGATTCTCTCGAAGCGGCCGACGTGGCGGAAATCGCCGCCCAGTATTTGTACCGGCAGGGGGACGCCTTCGTCTTCATGGATAATGCCAGCTACGAGCAATACGAGCTGACGGCCGACCAGGTGGACGACGCCTGGAAGTATCTCAAGGAGGGGATGGTCTGCAACATGGTGTTGTTCAACAACAACCCGATTTCCGTCACCCCGCCCAACCACGTGGTGCTGAAAATTGAATACTGCGAGCCGGCCGTGCGCGGCAACACCGCCACCAACCTCACCAAGCCGGTCAAGCTGGAGACGGGGGCCGAGATGGTCTGCCCGGCGTTCGTCGACATCGGCGACTCGATCAAGATCGACACCCGCACGGGCGAATACATCGAGCGGGCCAAAGAATAGAAAGCGCCAACCGCCGCCGAATGTCCTGGCGAGCCCTGTTGTTCACGGGATTCTTATTGGGACGGCTTTCTGACGTCGCCTCCGGCCAAAGTTCCGTGCCCGCCGACCTGATCTTTGTCGGGGGCAGAATCTCGACGCTCGATCCTCATCTTCCCGAAGCGGAGGCGGTGGCGGTAGCGCAGGGCCGGATCGTGGCGGTGGGGAGCGACGCAGAAATTCTCCCTACCGCGGGCGCCACGACGCGGGTCGTTCGGCTTGCCGGCAAGCGGGTGCTCCCCGGCTTCCGCGACTGCCATGTCCACCTGCTCGCCGGCGGGCGACAACTGACGCAAGTCGACCTGAAGGACGCCGGGGACGAAGCCGAGTTCGGCCGACGGCTGTCCGCCTTCGACCGCAAGCTGCCGCCCGGCCGCTGGATGCTGGGGGGAAACTGGGACCACGACCGCACTTTCGGCGGCAAGCTGCCCAGCGCCGCGCTGCTCGACCGCTACCTCGCCGACCGGCCGTGCTTCCTGACCCGCTACGACGGACACATGGGGCTCGCCAACTCGCCAGCGCTGAGGCTGGCGGGAATCACGAGCCGCACGGCCGACCCGGCCGGCGGGCAGATCGACCGCGACGCCAGCGGTCGGCCGACGGGCCTGCTGCGCGACGCGGCCATGCGGCTTGTTGAGGACCTGATTCCGGCGGTGACCGACGAAGAGATGGTCGAAGCGGTCGAGTCGGCCTTGCGCCTTGCCGGCAAGCTCGGCGTGACCAGCCTGGACGACATGGCGGGTGAAGGTCCCCACGTGCGCCGCCGATTGTTGCGCCTCTATCAGCGGTTGGCCCGCGAGGGCAGGCTTACCGCCCGCGTCCACCTGCGCTGGCCTTTGGCGGATTGGTCGGAGCTGGCCGACCTGGGTATCGAGGCCAGCTTCGGCGACGACCGCCTCTCGATCGGCGGACTCAAAGGTTTTGTCGACGGGTCGCTCGGATCGAGCACGGCCAGGATGTGGGAGCCCTACCTGAACGACCCGCACAACAAGGGCATCTTTGTCACGCCTCCGCAGCGACTTGGCCAGTGGATTCGCCAGGCCGATGCCGCCGGCTTGTCCGTCGCGGTACACGCGATTGGCGATGAGGCGAATTCGACCTTGCTCGACCTGTTCGCCGAGGCGGCTCGCTCGAACGGCCCGCGCGACCGGCGATTTCGCATTGAGCATGCCCAGCACCTGCGGGCCAGCGATTTTGGACGGTTCGGCCAGGTTATCGCTTCCATGCAGCCTTATCACGCCGTTGACGACGGCCGCTGGGCCGAGGGACGGATCGGCGACAAGCGGTGCGCGTCTTCCTACGCCTTTCGCTCTCTCTTGGATCACGGCGTGCGGCTCGCCTTCGGTTCCGACTGGCCGGTGGCACCGCTCGATCCGCTGGTCGGGATCGACGCGGCCGTCAACCGCCGCACGCTCGACGGCGCCCATGCGGAGGGATGGTTTGCCGAGCAACGCATCTCCGTCGCCGAAGCGATCCGCGCCTACACGCTGGACGCCGCGTTCGCTAACTTCGCCGAAGAGAGGGTCGGCTCCATTGCCGCGGGCAAGCTGGCCGACCTGGTCGTCCTATCTCGCGACATTCTGGCGGACGACGAACGGACCAGCATCGCCCAGGCGCGCGTGGTGATGACGATCGTCGAAGGCCGCGTGGTCTACGAAGCAGTCCAAAGTAGCCCCGGCACCCCGTGACGAGGTGGCGATCGCCTGGCTCGTCGTAAAGTCCCGGCAGTCGCCGGCCAGCGCCTTGAACACCTTGTCCATGTCCGCGTCCACGGGAGAATTATGCAACCATTTGGGTGCATATCAAGAGATAGATTTGGGCCAGCACGCTTCTCCCTCTCCTTCCGGGAGAGGGCCGGGGTGAGGGCGGTTGGAATTATGCTGCGTCCACCAGCCGCGTAGTTGAACGCGCCCTCAGTTACGCATTTGCCCAAGCAAGTTGGTGACTTCCCCAGCGAGTCCGATTAATCGAAGGATTTTGGCCGGAGGTCCCCCAGCCGGATGTACCCTAGGGTGCGGTTTGCCAGACCTTTCGACGCGGCCGCCAGCAGCTTCTCCATTTTGTCGTCTTCGATGTTGTAGAGGTGCTTCGCGTCGGTCTCCTCGAAAGCACTAACGGCATTAAGGATCAACTGACCCAGTCGCCATTGGGACCTGAATCCAGACTTCTCTTAGCTGGTTAAGCATGCGGTCGATTCTTTCGGGGTCTCTCATGCGTCCACTTCCAAGATTTCACGATGGTAGTCAGAGCGGTGCGGCGGCAGATAAGCCCGACGCCTTGCACGGCCATTAGATCGCGCCAGCGTGGCGGAACAAAGATCCGCCAAACCGCGGCTTTTTCCAAAATCGACGCGACTTCACACTCACTTCGAGGCCGCTCTGTCGGCTATATTGCTCGTCGGAAAACCCTCTTCAAGAGAGGGCCGAAATGAGGGCGGTTGGAATTATGCTGCGTCCGCCAGGCGCATCGTTGAACGCGCCCTCGGTTGCACAATCGCGCTTGAGTAGGGGGCGAGTGCGCTTTGCACCGGGTTGTCGAAGGACCCGATTTTACGCACTCCGCCCTCACCCTAGCCCTCTCCCGAAGGGAGAGGGAACTACTGAGCGACTCGTCACCGCCGCAATCGCACTTCCAGCAGTGTGCCCGTGCCCGGCTGGAACTTGTCGTCGATCACCCAGGCATTGCGCAAGAGCACCAGCAGTCCGCCGTCGGCCGTGAAGCGCAGGTCGACGGGCCGGCGCAGGCCGCTCGCGAACGTCTCGACGTGGTCGGGGTGGTCGGGATCGAGCGCATGGATCCAGCCGTGAACGAAGTCGGCGAAGAAGTAGCGGCCGCGATAGGCTGCCGGCCAGGCTTCGCCAGACGGCGAGAACGCTCCCCCGGCGATGGAAGCCTGCGGGTAAACGTGGATCGGACCGCGAAAGCCCGCGTCGGCGGGTGGGCCGTGGTCGGCGATGGGCCAGCCGTAGTTGGCGCCCGGCGCGCCGACGTTGATCTCCTCAAACTTGCCTCCGACGTCGTTGATGAACAGCTCGCCCGTCGACGGGCGAACGGCGAACGTAAACGGGTTGCGCAGGCCGCGGCACCAGATGGCGCCGTATTTTCCGCTTGTCTCGGCGAAGAACGGATTGTCGTCCGGAATCGTTCCGTCAGGGTTGATCCGAAGGATCTTCCCCTGCAGCGTCGTGAGCTCTTGCGCGGGAGTTTCGGCCGTTTGTTCTCCGATGGCGATGTAGAGCTTGCTGTCGACGCCGAAGTGCAGCGCGCCCCCCTGATGCCCAGCCGGTATGTTGCCCCCCAGTTTTCGCTGGTCGTCTCCCTCAAGCAGCACCAACTCGCTATTTGGCACGGCTATGTCCCCCGCGGCCGTGAACCGGCTCACTCGATGATGCGGATAAGGATCGCGGGCCACGTAGCAAACGTAGACGAACGGCGCTCGCGGGAAGTTGGGATCGACCGTCACGCCGATCAGCCCTCGTTCCCAGGTCGAATCGACCGGCAGCCGCACGAACGGTTCGCCCAGCAGTTCGCCCTCGTTCACGACTCGCAGCGCGCCGGTCTGCTCGCATACGAAGACGCGACCGTCGGCCGTCACTTCCATCGCCGTGCAGCCGGTCAAGCCCGTGCAGACCGTCCGCACCTCAAATCCTTCGGGCAGCCTGAGTGGTCCACTAATCGCCGCTCCAAACGGCGCATTCGCGTCGGCCCGCAGCGATTCCAGGTAAGCGACCAGGTCGGTGAACTGCTCGCGGGTGAGAAGCGTCTCGAGCCGTTCGGGCATGAGCGAAACGGCACTCGTCTCACGTTGCTCGATGTCGCGGACGGCAACGACGTGCCTGGCAGCGGCGGCGTCGAAGAGCACGATGCGTTCCGGCGATTGCTCGCGCACGATTCCCGTGAGCGTCCGGCCGTCGCCGGTGGCGACGACACTCGTGCGAAATCCTTCCACAATCTGTCGCGACGGTTCCAAGAGCGACTCGATCAGGTGCGGTCGATCGAATTTGCCCCCGATCTGCGACAAATTGGGACCAACCTCGCCTCCCTTCTCTTGCACCTTGTGGCACAAGGCACATTTGGAAAGCTTCTCATCGTTGAACAGCTCTCGACCGCGGCTGGCGTCGCCAGCGTGAGTGAGCGCGTGCTGTTCGTAGCCGAGCCGGCTTGCCGTGCTGGCAAGGGTGGCCGGCTCCTGGGAGAACGCCGGTGGCGCAGCCAGGATCACGCTGGCGGCGGCGATGATTGATAACAAATCACGCATCGGTGCAACCAGTTTTTTGAGGAAGCGTGGAGGCAGGTCAAATGTCGTTTGGTGGCTTCCGATTCTAACATGCCGCGTGCGGCGGGGGTGCCGAGGCTTGCCGATTGCATGTGCCGCAAAGAGGCGCGACAATAAGTTCGGTTCTATTGCTCGGTCAAGTTCTTTGATCGTTGTCTGCTTGAGGCATGCTCATGTACGGCGACGAAGAGTTCTGGGAACACTTCAGCAGACCGGTCCGGCGCTTCGGGGCGACGATCGCCGTCGTCGTTGCGGCAGGCGGGTATCTGTACTACCGGCACTGCCAACCGCCCCCGCCCAAGACGCCACAACAAAACCTGGCCATCTTGCGCGACCACAAGGCAGCGCAGAGCGCCCGTCATCTGGCGGCGGGAAGACTGAAACCCGATCGGTCGGTCGTCCCCAATTTGATCGAAGAATTGGAGCACGGCGACGATAATGGCCGACTTCTGGCGGCGATGGCGCTCGGATCGATGGGGGACGAGGCTGGCGTCGCCACGGAGGCGATGATCCGGGCGGCCCAAGATGCGTCCCCTTTTGTGCGGCGGCAGGTTGCCGCTGCTTTGCCGAAGATATCGGGCGACCGGCACCTCGTCGTCTCCTCCCTCGATCCGCTCCTGCACGATTCGGACATGGAGGCGCGCAGGCTGGCGTTTGAATCGCTGCTCGCCCAGGGCGAGCCGGGTAGGCAGGCGACGATACGGCTTCTGAACGACGCGGACGCCGACGTGCGCCGCCGGGCGGCAACCGCGTTGGCTCGCACGGGGAGTGAAAATGACGCTATCCAAGCGCTGCGGCGGGCGCTGGACGACGAGGACGCAGACGTGCGCGCGGCGGCACTCAGGTCGTTATATCAACTCGAAGCCGTGGGTTTGCGAGAACTTGCCGGAATGATCGGCCAGGAGAAACTGCGAACGACTGCCGGCTGGCTGTTGCGGGAACGCAAGGCCGACGCTCAGGCGGCTATCCCGTCTCTGCGCGAGCTGCTCAAAAGCGACGACAGAGAAACTGTGAAAGCCGCGGCATTTGCTTTGGGTGAGATCGGCCCTGCGGCGCGCATTACTTCCCTCGACCTGATTGCACTTGCCGACGACCGCAGGCCATACGTCGGCTCGGTGGCGCGCAACGTGTTAACTCGGATCGGCCTGGAATCCGAATTCAAACCACCGGAATTGTGGGAGCAGCTCGAAACGTCGGTCGAGGATGTTTACTCGCTGAATCTCGAACCGGCACCACGCCCGCCTGTGCCAAACCGACAGCCCGTTGGCGCCGACGCCGATCTTGCCCACGTGGCCCGGCTGCACAATCTGCGGCTGTTGACATTGTCGCGCACCTCGGTTGGCGATAACGGGCTAGTCCGGCTCGCCGACCTGAAGAGCCTTGAGCGACTCGATTTGGAAAGCACAGGTGTGACGTCCGCAGGACTTTTGCACCTGGAGAAACTCGAGACTCTGCGCTCCTTGAATCTGAACAACTGCGCCGTCGAAGACGAAGGTTTGCTTCATGTCAAGAAGCTCACCCGACTTGAGACGCTCAAGCTGCTGGGAACCCGAATCACGAATGATGGCTTGGCTCACCTCAGCGGCCTCGCCGACTTGCAATCCATCTGGCTCCCGGCTCAGGTGACCGATGCCGGCCTGACTTACCTGCAGCCCTTAGTCGGTTTGGAAGAGATTTCTGGCGGCCAATTCAGCCCGCAGTGGGTGGCCCGATTTCCGAACCTGACGTCGGTGGGGCTGCACCTGCCCTCCGTCACTGACGGCGATCTTGCACCGCTTACTCGACTGCCGCATTTGCGAACGCTTCGATTGCAGGGCACGGCCATCACCGATGCGGCACTGGAATTCCTGTGTCACCTGGGCCAATTGGAGGACTTGAACATCGAGAACACGGCGGTCACCGACGCCGGCTTGAAACATCTCAAAGCGCTTGCTGGTTTGAGGTATCTGCACGTAGACGGAAAGCATGAAAAGACGCTGACCGCGGTGGGCATCGACGACCTACGCAGATCGATGCCCCGGTTAAGAATCGATTAACGAGCGGCGCGTCAGCCTGCCATCCGTTCACAGTCCGACTTTGACTGCCAGTCCGCACGACAGGAGGACCAGGCCCGCCAGGGCGTGGCTGTAGCGGCCGAGCTTGTCGAGAGCCAGGGCGCTCGCTCCGGCGCTCACCAGAAAGACCATCGACGTCATGGTCAGCAGCGTGGTCAGGGCAAACAAGACGGTCACGCCCGCGACGCTCCACAGGTCGGCTTTCGCCGCCGGATAGATCAGAAGTGGAATCAACGGCTCGCACGGGCCGAAGGCAAAGATGGCGAACAGGATCCAAGGCGTGAGCGACGGCGCGGTGGTCTTTGTTGCCGTCTGCGCGGGGCGAGTGTCCGCGAGGACGGGCACTTCACGCGGTGGCGCGTATGGATTGTCGGCGTGATCCGACACGCGTTGTTCTGCGTGCGGGTGCAGATGCCCTCCAAAATGGACGTGCTCGTGGGCGTGCACCGTGCCGTCGGAGTGCGAATGTAGGTGCGTGTGAGTCCGGTTGCGCAGAGCTTGCGAAACGCCCCACACGAAATAGGCCATGCCGAACCCGATCAAGAGCCAACCGGCCACGCTGCCGCGTTGTTCCTCGATCGTCTCCAACTTGAGGACGACGAATCCCATCGCCAGCCCGACGACTCCCAGCAGCACGGAGCTGCCGACGTGAGCCAGGCCGCAAAGCAGCGTGACGACGAACGTCTTGCGGAAGCTCCAGCCCCCCGCCCGCGACATGGCCACAAACGGCACGTAATGGTCGGGCCCGAGCAGCGTGTGGAGAAACCCGATCGTTACGGCGGCGATGTTCAGGGCGCCCAGTTCGTCGTTCATGATGCGATTGGTCGAAGTCGAGGATCGGCCTGCCGAAGCCTACCACGAATGCCAAAAACCCGCTACGGTCGTACTGCGGGGCCGTTGGCAGCGGGGCCAACGGCCGCTACCGTTGTGCCGCGCATGTTTTCATCGCCCGGTCCGGCGTATAAAATCGAGCTTCGGTAGTGGGGCGGGCGTGGGGCGAACGGACAAGAGAAGGCGACCGTTTATGCCAACCGGCGACGCGTCACCGATGGCCGGCGACAGCGAGCTTGTGGTGGCTGTGCAGAGCGGCGACCGGGCCGCGTTCACAGCCCTCATCGAACGTTACCAGGGGGTCGTCTACGGGTATTTGCGCGCCCGCGTGTTCCAGGCGTCAGACGCCGACGATCTCGCTCAGGAAGTCTTTCTCCGCAGCTATGGCGCCCGCGCCCGCTTCGACAGCTCGGCCATGGTCGGCCCGTGGTTGATCGGCATCGCCCGCAATCTGTTGCGCGAGCACGCCCGCAAAACGAGGCGCCGCCGCGAGGTGGCCTGGACCGAAATCTGCCTGGAACTTGAGGAACAGAGCGGCGGAGGGCTGGAGCAGGTCGACGAGATGTCGGCGCATCTGCCGGCGTGTCTGGAATCGCTGGGGGAAAACGCGCGGCGGGCGATTGACCTCTTTTATCGCGGCAAGATGCGGCTGGCGGAGATCGGCGCCCGCCTGCGGCGCAGCGAAGGGGCCGCCAAGGTGCTGATGTTCCGCGCCCGGCAGGCCTTGAAGGCGTGCCTGGAGGGAAAGGGGGGCCAAACTCATGACCGATGACCGGCTGATCGAGTTGATCGCCCAGCAGCCCGCCCGCGAACTCACGAACGACGAGTTGGCGGCAATTCGTGCTCGACTGGCCGTTTCACCCGCGCTGCGCGAATCCATCCGGCAGTACCTGCAGCTTGAGCAGGCGCTGCATCAAAGCGTGGCGCAATTCCGCTTGCCCGTCGAACTGCTCCTGGCCAAGGCCGCCGCGATGCAGGCCACGAGCACCGTGGCGAAGCTTTTTGGCTGGGGCTCCTTGGCAGGCCTGTTGATCGGTATGGCCACGGTGGGCACCCTCGTTTCGCTGCGAGATCAGCCGCAGCCGATCGAGAAAGTGGCGATCGACGAACCGGCGAGTCCCTCGGATCAGGCGCCGGACGAGAGCGGCGGTGTGGCTCGCGCTGGCGGGCGACAAGTTGCGGCCGCTGGCCGCCAGGTCGCTCGGCTTGCCGGTGCGGCCGAGGGCATGCGCGAAGCGGCGACCGACCTCTACTTTTCCGACGACGGCCAGGCGGCCGCCTGGCGGCAGTCGCTGGAGTCTTTCAGCGGCGAGGTTTCTCAACGTCGAATCGGAGAGCGGGTGGAACTCGTGTTGCGAGGCGCCCAGGTTCTGAAATCAGAATTGGCGTGGCCGGCGTCCGGCAGGATGCGTATGACGCTGGCCGATCACGACCGCTTCAAGATCCACCTTTCCAGCTCACTCGACGCCGCGGCGATGGTGGACGTGCCGGAACAACCGCCGTGGCCCGCCTGGCCGTCTTCATTAACCTTGGAGTATTTCGCCCGGCCGGAGCCCCTATGGGTGGCCTGGGTGGCGGCACAGCGAGCCAACCAGACCCTGCCCGAAACCCTCGCCCTGGCGGCGCACGACGGGGGGACTGCTTCGCGGCTTAAAGCGGCCACGATTGACGTGGGGTATCGTCGGGGCGAGATCGTCGTGACGCACGGAGAAACCGAGTTGCTGGCCGCGCCGCTAGCCGGACCGCCCGATCGGATCGTGTTCGAGGGGGACGCGGTGGTACGTGGTCTGGCTTTCGCCGAGGGAGTCGTTTCAACGGCTGATCGTGCGACGCCTTCGCTTATCGCGGCCGCCTCGCCCCCGTCCGAGCGCGACTGGAAATGCGAGCTGCCGACGGGGTCGACCTGGAGCACCCTGGCGGCAGGGCGCGTCGAGCTCTTCGCCGAAGACAGCCGGGGCGAGGCGCGTGCCGCCTGCTCCCTTGGCGAGGTGCAGGAGGTTTGCGTTCAGTTGGAGGATCCCCTGTTTGGCACCGGCATCTACCTGAGCGATGAGCGCGGCGAGATCCGCTACCGGCTCAGCTTCATGCCGGGTCGTAAGACCAACCAGGTCTGTTTTGCCGCGTCTGCGGGCGCTGCCGCGCCGCCAGAGCTGCCCGACGGCCCTGCTCCCCTCTGCCCGGCTCGTCCCTGGTTTAGGCTGGTGGTGACGGACGGGGTGGTGAAGGCTTGGTTCAGTTGCAACGGCGCCCATTGGTCGCCCGTGCTTGGTCCCGCTCCCGTGGTCGAGGGGCGAATCACGACGGCCGGCGTCTACTGCCTCGCGGGGCCTGGCACGCGGTCGATTCGCGTGACGAGGTTCGCCGGGCTTTGCGCCGAACCCCGGGAACCGCAGGCGGCTGGCGAACTATTTGGCCGCGCAGAGTGGCGGCTGCGCCCATCACGGTTGCTTCGATGGGCGGGCCAGCGCCCGGCGGCAAGGTATGCGGCAACCCCTTGATGGTCCGCCGTCCCCTAACGTTCGGGTGCTCGAGCAGAGGGGCCGCTTGCCCAGCCGCCACGACCACGTCTACGAAAGAACTGCCTTGATCGGCGCGCCGGGGCACACGATCAAAGGCCGGCCTTGCTGGTCTTCGAGCGCCAACTCGTTCGGAACGCCCAGGCAGTGGTACACGGTCGCTACCAGGTCGACCGGCGCCACGGCGTTGGATGCCGGATAGGCCGCATAGCGGTCCGAGGAACCGTAAACTTGCCCGCCCCGGATTCCGCCCCCCGCCAGCACGGCGCTGAAGCAGCCGGGCCAATGATCGCGGCCGTCGGCTCCCGCGCCGGCGTCGCTGTTCCGCTGGCCGACACGCGGCGTGCGGCCGAACTCGCCGGTCCAAACGACCAGCGTTTCGTCCAGCAGGCCGCGGCTCTCAAGGTCGTCGAGTAAGGCTGAAAAAGCCTGGTCGGCCGGCGGCATCAGCCTCTCCTTCAGGTCGATGAAGTTGCGGCTATGCGTGTCCCAGTAGACGCTGACGTTCTTGATCCCCTCGCTCGGCCAGTAAACGGTCACCAGCGGCACGCCGGCTTCGACAAGTCGCCGCGCCTGCAGCACACTTTGACCGTGCGGATGGCGCCCGTACCGGTCGCGAACGGCCGGCGGCTCGGCATCCAGATCGAAGGCCCGGCCGCCAGCGGCCGATGCCAGCAGCTCGAACGCGCGGCGGTAATAGTCGTCCATGACGGGTGCCGCCTGCTCCAGCCGGCGCAACTGCTCGTTCACGTCGCTCAACAGCCCGCGGCGGTCTTCAAGCCGGGCCAGCGACACCTCGGCGGGCAGGGCGAAATCGCCGACACGGTAGTCGGTGTGGCTTGGGTCGGCGTCAATCGTCAGCGGATTGTACGCCTGGCCGAGCCAGCCGGCGAACTGTCCGTGGCTCTGCTCCACAAACCGCGGCACGTCGTTTTCGATGTGCGGTTTGGGCCGCATCGAGACGAAGGGAGGCAGCGGACCGTGTCCCCGGCCCAAACGAGCCAGGACCGAACCGATATGCGGCCAGTCCTTGGTCAAATCGTCGCCTTGGGGAGGCGGCTGCCCGGTAAGGAGAAAATGCGTCGACGCCGTATGGTCGACGTTGGAATGCGTTAGTGAGCGGACGATCGCCAGCTTGTCGGCCCGCTTTGCCAGCAGAGGCAAGTGCTCGCAAATCTGGATGCCCGGCACGCGCGTGGCGATCGGCTGGAACTCTCCGCGGATTTCGGCGGGTGCCTCGGGCTTCAGATCCCACGTGTCTTGGTGAGCCGGACCGCCCCACATAAAGAGCAGGATGCACGACTTGGCGCGGGCGAAACTTGCCGGAGCGGCCGGTGCGCCGGCTCTCGCGGTCATTAACTCGGGCCAACCGAGATTCACCAGTGCCAGCGAACCGGCGCGAAGCAGCGCCCGGCGGTTCGGCCTCGGAAGCCAGTTCACGTCGGGGCGGGCAGCCATACTCGGAGATGGGCTTATTGAAACAGGACCCCGCTTGGTCTTCCAGCATCCTGGTCGCGTGGGGCAGGGGCTGTCAACCAGAGTGCCCCGTTTTTTGTCAAAGAAGATCCCCTCAGGTCGCGCTGATGGAACGCCTTAAATCGCGTGTGCCGATTTCCGCAGCTATGGCGCATTTGATGTTCGTCAGGCGAGCGGGCAGGTCGTTACCCTTTCCCTGGGCGTTGTCTGAAAACGCCCTGCCGCCGCCTATCGTCGCCCTTTGTGGAGCGAAGACGACTCCGGCATTGTTTTTGGCCGGCCTCCAACCTGCCGTCGGCACCACCATAAAAAAAAGACGCAATGGGGTGACGGCGAGCTAATCTTCTTGGGGGCGACGACCTTATTTAACTCGTTGCTGGGTCTCGTTCGTGAAAGACCGGGGTCAGGCTGGGCATCCCGACCGGGCGATCCACTTTGGTCGCTCCGCGCGCGGTTGGCTGCGCGGCGGTTGGTGGTCCGAAACGGACGAAGTCTTGCCGGAGGAGCGGCTACAAAGGCAGACCAGGCGAGTGTTGGGATTCTGCCTGGCCATGAGCGTCTGGGTGCCGGTCTTTGGCGGCATCTATCATGTGCTACGCCAGCCGCGCGCCGTCGCCATTTTGACGGTCGCCGGAGTGCTACTGGCCGGCATCGCCGCGCTGGTGTCCGCCACGAGACGACCCCAACTCTGCGGCAACTTGTTGGTCGCCCTCGCCCTGGGCGTTTACACGTCGCTGGCCGTCGTTACCGGTGGCGCTACCTCGCCGGTGGGCCAATGGTATGTGTCCGTGCCCGTGCTCGCGTTTCTTCTCGTCGGCCTGCGGTGGGGCATTTTGTGGACCGCCGTTACGCTGACCTTGATTTCGGGCTTGTTCGCTGCCAACAGGCTCGGTTGGGAGTTCAAGACCGATTTCACGCCCAACGAACTGGAGTTCCTGGAGTGGAGCGGCCTGAGCGGCATCGTTTCGTGCGTCGCGGCGCTGTCGATCGTCTTCAAGATCATGGAGCGCAAGCACGAAGCCGCCCTCAAGGAGGCGTTCGTGCAAGCCAAGGCGGCCGACCGAGCCAAAAGCGAGTTCCTGGCCAACATGAGCCACGAAATTCGTACGCCGCTGACGGCCATTCTCGGCTACACCGAATTGTTGTCGGCAACCGGCGAATCGCCGGCAGAGGACGATTGCGTGAACGCTGAAGAGGTGCTGAGCACGATCCATCGCAACGGCCAGCACCTGTTGCAGATCATCAACGACATCCTCGATCTGTCTAAGATCGAGGCGGGCATGCTGGTTGTCGATCGGGCCTGGATTTCGCCCCGCCAGCTTGTCAACGACGTCGCGTCGCTGATGCAGGTCCGCGCTGCGGCCAAGCATTTGTGCCTCGAGACGTCCTTCAGCAACGATTTTCCCGATGAGATCGAAACCGACCCGACGCGGCTGCGACAAGTGCTCCTGAATATCGTGGGCAATGGAATCAAGTTCACGGAAAAGGGTTCGGTGAGCATCCGCGCATCGGCAGAGTCCGGGGCGATCGAATTCGTTGTGAGCGATTCGGGCATCGGTATGAACGCGAACGAGGTGCAGCGACTGTTTCGGCCGTTCAGCCAGGCCGACACGTCGACGGCGCGGCGCTTTGGCGGCACGGGCCTGGGGCTGGCTATCAGCCAGCGTCTGGTGGAAGTGATGGGGGGGCAGATCGACGTCGACAGCGAGCCGGGAGTGGGGAGCCGGTTTGCGGTTCGGCTCGACAATGTGCGATCGCGCTGCCGTCGTGACCCGGACGCCCACTCCGCTGACGTGGTCCAGCAAAGCGCGACTGATTCGACGGCGATCCCTGCGAGTTCGGTCCCCCTGGCCGGCTGCCGGATCCTGCTCGCCGAAGACGGCCCGGACAACCAGCGGCTCATCAAGCACGTGCTTTGCCGCGCGGGGGCGGACGTCTCCGTGGCCGACAACGGAAAGGCGGCAAAGGAGGCCGCGCTAACGGCCTGGCAAGCTGGTGCGCCGTTCGATATTGTTCTGATGGACGTGCAGATGCCCGTTTTGGGCGGCCATGAGGCGACCGCCCAGCTCAGGGCGCTGGGGTACGACCGGCCGATCCTTGCCTTGACGGCGCATGCCTTGACGACCGACCACGAAAAATGTCTGGCGGCCGGCTGCGACGACGTCTGCACCAAACCAATCGACCGCGCAGCGCTCTTCGACCGCATCCGGCGCCATTGGCAGCAGGCGCGCGGCTGCCTTGGCAAGTCGGTATAGACCTATTCCGTTTTGCCGACACGGCCGTTCACTTTTGCGGGTGCGGGGCGCGGCAAGACGGCAACGATCCGCAGCGGCGCGCCCGTTCCGCCGGCGATCTTCATCGGCAGGGCGATGACGGTAGAACCTTGGTCGGGCAACTGTTCCAGGTTGGCAACGTTTTCAAAGGCCGGCACGTTATGCTCGAACAACTTGACGTGGCTGCCGAATTGCTTGGATTGCCCCCGATCGATGCTGGCGGTGTCGATGCCGATGGCCTTGATCGATCGGCTTTCCGTCAGCCACTGCGCCGCTTCCGGCGCCAGGCCGGGGAAATGCAGCCTGGCGATCGCGTCGGGCCCAGTGTCGTCGGTGCCCAGATATTGCTTGCGGTTCGGCCAGCGTGAGCCGAAGCCGGTCCGCAGCAGCACGATCTGGCCCGCCAGTTGTCGCCGGTGTTTCTCCTCCCAGCCGCGGAAGTCGGCGATGCCGACCTCATAGTCGGCATCGTTCGCGCAGCGGTCGGAGACGTCGATCACGACCGCCTCGCCGATCAGTTGGTTGAGCGGAATCAGGTCGACGGTTCGGCCGTCCTTGTTGAAGTGGACCGGCGCATCGACGTGCGTGCCGCCGTGTTCGGCCGAGGTGAAGCGGTTTGCCGCATAGTAGTAGCCCTTGGACGTGATGCCTGCCGGCCCCTTTTCGAGCCGAAATCCACGCTCGGTGGGCCAGAAGATCGTCCGTTCGTCGAAAGAATGGCTGAGGTCGACCAGTCGGGCGTCGTCGAGCCAGCCAGGCTGCCGCAGGCGCTGCGTCCTCGGCGGTTCATCGCCCATGGCCTCGGCTTCCAACTGGAGATCGAACCAGGCGGTGAAGGCTGCCCCGTGCGGTCGACGAACCTCGCCCCTCTCTTCCTTCCGCCCACGAGAGCGCCCCTCGTATCCTTCCGAGTGCAGCAAGTGAGCCTGCCAATTGGCCGCGTACTTCTCGGCCAGCGGCCGGTCGCGAATCACGAGCAGGTTCTCGGCGTTGTGCAGTTCGGCCGCCCGCGTGAAGTTGAACGACCCGGTGATCACCGTCTGGCCGTCGATCACCATCACCTTGTTGTGGGCGATCGCATGGGCTGCGTCGATGAAGGTAGGGATGCCGGCGTGATGCAGGAATGTGGCCGAGGAATACTTCTCCGTCCGCTGACTCTTGTCGAGGATCACCTGCACGTTCACGCCGCGCTTGTGAGCCGCGACGAGGGCCTTGGCGATCGGAGCCGAAGTGAAACTATAGGCCTGAACCAGCACCGTCGAACTGGCGGCCTGCAATTCCTCGACCACCGCCTCGGTGCAGCCCCCTTTGGGCGAGAAATGAACGGCGACCGATGAGCCGCTGGTCAGCGGTTCCTTCTGAGCGGTCCGCGCCAGCAAGCAAAGCGCCGCGAAGACAATGACGCTGGGCAGGGCAATCCGTTTTTTCACCGCTCGCTCCTTCGGATGAAATGTTTCTGCGCCGGCTCGGGCGTTGGCGCCAGAGAGCCAAGGCGGATCGCCGAGCTGGCATGCAGCCTATCAGCCGGCCCCGAACCGAGCCAGGGCGGGCCGCGTCGGAGAGTGGAGACTCGCCTCCCGCTTGCCACTGGCGGGCTCGCCATCAGACAAAGGAGAGCGATTCCTCCGAGAAGCACTTCGCGATCCCGATGAACTCCTCCTCTTTGGCCACGAACGCCTGGACCACGTCCGGGTCGAACTGACGCCCCGCCTCGCTGACGATGAACCCCCTGGCCGTTTCGTGGTCGACAGCCTGCTTGTAGACCCGGCTGGAGGTCATGGCGTCGTAGACGTCCGCCACGGCGACGATCCGTCCACACAGCGGGATCGCGTCTCCGGCCAGGCCGGCCGGATAGCCGGTGCCGTCGTAACGCTCGTGATGCGTCAGCGCGATGTCGCGAGCCATTCGCGGGAAGGCCGCATCGGGATTCTTCTCGATGGCCGATTGCAGGGTATGGGCGCCCTTGAGGGTGTGCGTTTTCATCACCTCATACTCCTCCGCCGTGAGTTTACCCGGCTTGAGCAGGATGGAGTCGGCGATGGCCATCTTGCCGATGTCGTGCAGCGGAGTCGTCAGGTAGAGCAAACGCAGGTATTCGCCGTCGATCACGTCTCGGAACTCGGGTCGGCCGGCCAACTGCTCGCCCAGCGCCTTTGCGTAGCGGCGAACGCGCTCCATGTGATGGCCCATCTCCGGGTCGCGCGACTGGGTTAGCCTGGCCAGGGCGAAAGGCGTGAAGTCGCTCGTGTTCAGCGAGAGGATCACTTCCCCCGCCCGCACGCTGTCTCGCAGCTCCGCGGGATGGAAAGGTTTGGTCATAAAGTCGTCGGCCCCGGCCGCGAGCCCTTCGATCATCTCCTGGGACGATTGGCGCACCGTCAGCAGAATGATGTAGATGTAACGGCCAAACTTCCCCTGGCGGATGGCGCGGCAGAGGGCCAGCCCGCTCGACTCGGGCATGCCCCAATCGGAAATTACCATCCGGCAATCGGTCTCGCCGAGTATTTCCAGGGCCTGCCCGCCGCAGGAGGCGGTAAGCACGTCATATCCGCAGCGGCGCAGCACTTCGGCCAATGCGTCGCGGCTTAATTCGTCGTCGTCAACCGCCAGGATGGCCATAGTTGGCTCCAGTTTTCGCCGTGTCCAGGGCGGTTGAAACGCGATGCGCTACCACAACACAACCGCCTTGCGATCGGGTCCGAGGCGCAGGCCCCGGGTAAACGCTAGGCCATCCTGTGTGGCCGTGCCGCGACGGCAGGCTCCTGTGGTCGCCCCGCGACCGTGGCCGACCCGTCGGCGCGAAAGAAAAGGAATAAACCGAACGAAGGCAACTTCCCTTTGGGGTGGGCAAATCATCGAGAACGGCACGCGTCTTGAAGTAAGGGAAAAACCCTCATTCGGACGGCAAATTGGGATGTGGCGAGGTCTACACTTCGACCACTTTGGTTCCGCGTCAACCATCGGGACCTCCTAAGCCCGGCCGTTCGACCCTTAATCCCAACAGTAGAAACCCGGCACAACGGCATGGCCAAGGTTCTGACAACGCCGTCGCAACGCTACACCCAGTTCTTGGCGACCACCACGCTGAGCGTGACGGTGCTCTACTTTGGCCGCGAGATCCTGATTCCGCTGGCCACGGCGGTCTTGTTCACGTTTTTGATCTCGCCGCTGGCCCAGTTCTTTGAGCGCGGACGGATCGGGCGGGTGGCGAGTGTCTTGTTGAGCGTAATCTTGATCTTCTCCACCGTGGCCACGGCGGGCGTGGCCATCGGCTGGCAGCTTACCGACCTCGTGGCACGGTTGCCGGCGTACAAGACGAACCTCAAAGAGAAAATCGGGCATCTTCGTTTCACGGGCGGAACGATGGAGAAAATCGGGAATACGCTCAAAGAGGTCTCCGAAGAGGTCGAGATAGACTCGCCCGACGTTCAGGTCGTTCGCGTCGAGCCCGCCGAGTCCCTGCCGCTCGACCGCGCCAAGATCGTCGCCGAGACCGTCTTCGCACCGGCGGCGAGCGCCGGCTTGGTGGTCGTCCTGGTGATCTTCATGCTGATCAGCCGCGAAGATCTGCGCAACCGCCTGGTGCGGCTCACGGGCCGCAAGCTGGCGCTGACCACGCGCACTCTCGACGAAATCGGCGCTCGCATCAGCCGCTACCTGTTTTTCAATGCCCTCATCAACGGCAGCTTCGGCGTGGCCGTAGCAACCGGGCTGGCCCTGATCGGGGTCGAATACGCATTCACCTGGGGGCTGCTCGCCGCCCTGCTGCGATTCATTCCTTACCTGGGCCCGATTTTGGCAACCGTGCCCCCTCTGCTGTTGAGCCTGATGCAGTTTCCAGGATGGCTGCACCCAGCGCTCGCGGCCGGGCTGTTTCTGGCCCTGGAACTCGTCACCAACAACGCCGTTGAACCGCTGGTCTACGGCCATAGCACGGGGGTTTCGACGGTCGCCCTGTTGGTGGCCGCCATGTTCTGGACATGGGTCTGGGGACCGATCGGCCTCATTCTGGCCGTTCCTTTGACCGTGATCCTGGCGGTTATCGGCGAGCACGTCGCCGCGCTCGAGCCGCTGGCAATTCTGCTGGGAGACAAGCCCCCGCTTGCCCCGCACGTAACTTATTACCAGCGGTTACTGGCCGGTGATGTCGACGAGGCTTCCGCCATTCTTCAGGAACGGATCCGGGCGACCTCGCTGGCGCAGGCGCTCGACGAGGTGCTGGTGCCGGCGCTGGTGCTTGCCGAGTGGGACCGCGACAAGGAGGAATTGTTTGCTGAAGATCATCAGCAACTGCTGCAATCGAGCCGCGAGTTTTTGGACGAGGCCGTGCCCGACAGCGGGGCGGCGGGAAGCGGACGGCCGGACGATGCACCGGCGGCTGCAGGACGGGATTCCGCGCGAAAGGCCGTGTTGTGGGCTCGTGTCTACGGCTGCCCGGCTCGCGATCTGGCCGACGAAACCGGACTGGTGATGCTGCGCAAGACGTTGGACATCCGGGAAGGTGGCTCTTTCGAAATCCTTTCCGCTCAAATGCTGGCGTCAGAAATACTGACGGAGGTCGAAAAAGGCTCGCCGGATGCCGTGCTCGTCTCCTGTCTTGCTTCTCGGGCGACCCAGCAAACGCGATATCTGTGCAAACGGCTGCGGCAGAGTTTTCCCCATTTGCGGATCATCGTGGCTCGCTTGGGGTACACGGGCGACAAGGCCCGACTTTGCGCGACGTTCAGGGCACGGGGCGCCGACCAGGTCGTCACCACCATCGCCGAAGCAGCCGATCTGCTGGCCCGCCTGCAACCGATTGAAGTCGCAAGCACCTGACGCGTGACCGTCCGGCCATTTCGTTTTTCGGTCTTCCATGCGATTCTAGGGTGAGCGAATCCACCCTGATCACTGATCGAACCATGTCGGACTTCCCGCTTCTCTTCGATGGCCCGGACAACGCACGCTGGACGGTCGCGCTGGCCCACGGGGCCGGCGCCGGCATGGAGACGCCGTTCATGACCTGGTTTGCAGAGGCGTTGGCCGCGCGCGGCGTGCGCGCGGCGCGATTCGAGTTTCCGTACATGGACCAGCGGCGCCGGTCGGGCAAAAAAGGACCACCCGATCGAACGCCCGTACTCATCGACACGTGGCAGAAAGTGATCGAGTCGCTTCCGCGAGAGCGGCTCGTGATCGGCGGCAAGTCGATGGGCGGCCGGATCGCGAGCATGGTTGCCGACGCGGGGGGCGTTCGGGGGCTGATCTGTCTGGGGTACCCGTTTCACCCGGTGGGAAAGCCCGACGAGCGGCGCATCGAGCATCTGCGCACGCTGGCGACGCCCACGCTCATCCTGCAAGGTACCCGCGATCCCTTTGGTAGCCAGAGCGAGGTCGCAGGGTACGGCCTGTCGCCAGCCATCCAAATCCATTGGCTGGCGGACGGCGACCACGACTTCAAGCCACGCAAGGCGTCGGGCCGAACTCAGATCGAGCTTTGGGAAGAAGCGGCCTCCCAGATCGAGGAGTTTCTGGGCCGCCTCGTCTAGCGCTGATCTGAGAAGCGGCGGGCAGGCGAGACGATCACAACTTCTTCAGCATCTCTGCCACCTTGGCTTCATATTGTTTCTGCCACTGCGGCGCGAGGATGCAGTCGCTGTCTTCCTGGGCCCGGCCGACGTTCGCCAGTTGCTCGGCGGTCGGCGCGTAGTAGATGTAGCCGTTGGTATAACCGGCGACGAAAGTGCGTTCATGGGGCGAAGCCTTTTTGATGTTGAGCCCGATCCGAACGGTCAGCTCTCCGGGAAACGTCGCCAGCACGAAATCGCCCATGCGGACCGCCAGCAGTTCGACGTCAACGGTTCGCTTGCCGGACTCAATCAGGCTCGCCTGGTGCTTGCGCAGCAAGGCCAGGTTCGTCTGCAGCCGGGTCAATTCTTCCATGACGTAGATGTTGTCGATGTACTGCCGGATGTTCCGCCGGTTTTCGGCGTCGAGATGGGCCAGATCGTTGCGCCCCAGAGCTGCGTCGTGCAGGTAGCGGTGCGAGTAGTAGGAGGGGAACTCGCCCGACACGTCGTACTTCACGACCAGCGGAAGGAACGTTTTCAGGTTGAGACTCGTTCCCTTCAAGGACTGTAGCAGCCGCGCCTGCTCGGCTTCCATTTCGGCGATACGTTCACTCCGGTCGCCCCGTGGCAGTTCGATCGTCTCGTTGACGACCGTGAGCCGACCGTCGTCGCGGCACTCAACCGTTCGCAACGCCCGCAAGGCGCTCAGTCCCAACATGTTGCCCAGAGGCTCGGCGCTGCGAGGGTGATCGACATCTTTGTAATCAACGGGATTGATGTCGCCAGCACACCCTTGCAGAAACAGGGCGACCGTCCCTTCGCTCAGGTTCTCTTCGATCACCTTTGAGGCGAAACCGGTGATGTCCGCCGTGTTGCCTCCACTGGGAACCCCCTGGATCGGATGGCAGGCAAAATTGTAAACGACCGCGAGCGTCCGGCCGTCCAGTCGGTCGATACGCAGCATTCCGATCTGCGGGTCGACAGGGCCGACTTCGGCCACTTCGTCGTCGGGCGGCAAAGAGTAGGCGTGACGGACGTCGGCTTCCCTGCCGCTTTTGAGTTTCAGGCGGCGGTTTTCCATGATCCGGTCCTCATGTCCGCTGCCCGCCCCGATCTTCACGGGAACCAGGTCTCGTGAGGCGGCCTTCACCGCCTGAAAAGTCCTTTCCTCGACATCGGCACACACGACACCGTGACAATGGCTCGCATTGACCAGCACGCCGCTCGGCGGAATGCCCAGTTCGTCCTTCAGCCGCGTGCGCACCTTCGACAAGTAGTCGTTTTTGATCCGGCCGATCTCGGCGATCGCGACGGCGTCGACCGTGATGAGCACTAACGTCGTCGTATCGGACTTCAGGACCAGCGCTTTGACGAATAGCGGATCGTTGACCGGTCCGGCCTCTCGATCGGTGATGTCGACTTTCGCCACACCCGCCCGCAACGGGGCCGCGCGAATCTCGCTTTGCGAAAACGAAGCAGCCCCGAAAAGGGCCGCGAAAAGGATGGTTCGTGCAATTGCGTCTCGCCTCCACTCTCGACGTGCGGCAAAATCAGTGAAGCAACTGAGCGAAGCGATGGGAATCATTTTTGGCTCCGTGGCGGTTGGATGGACGAATGCTCTCGTCGGGGCAGCATGCCCTGCCTTCAGACGATCGTTGACGATCCGGCTCCTGAATCGTTGGACCGATCTTACACGCGATTGAGCGACGTTGTGAGCTTTTGCGGAAACGGTGATCGGACGTACCAGCCACGCGGGCACTCCCCGCAACGGCTGTCGGTCGCAAGTTGACGAGTTAGAATCGTGTTGATGTCCAAGCCGAGCAACGACTCAAGACTCCGCCAATCCCAGCGCCCGGATCAATTCGCCACGACACACTGGAGCGTGGTCCTGGCCGCCGGGCGCCGGACTTCGACGCACGCTCGGCGTTCGCTGGCCGTATTGTGCCAGGGCTACTGGTATCCTCTTTACTGCTATGTGCGGCGGCAGGGTTACTCCGCCCACGATGCCCAGGATCTGACGCAAGAGTTCTTCTTGCGCTTGCTGGCCAAGAATTCTTTGAGCGACGTTTGCCCCGAGCGTGGCCGGTTTCGCGCGTTTCTGCTGGCCGCCCTGAAGCACTTTCTGTCCAACGAGCGGGACCGTGCCCGTGCCAAGAAGCGAGGCGGCGGGCAGAAGCCCCTTTCGTTGGATTTTCGGGGTGCGGAAGAGCGGTTTGTTCTTGAGCCGGTCGACGAATCGACGCCGGAGAAGATCTACGACCGCTGCTGTGCGGTGGCGCTCGTGGAAAGCGCCCTCGAGCGGCTCGAGACCGATTACCGCCGTTCGGGTAAAGGGCCCTTTTTCGAGCGATTCAAGGGAACGCTCACGGGAGAGCGCGGTGCTTCGACCTACGACGATCTGGCGCGCGAATTGGGGATGACCACCGGCGCGGTCAAGGTGGCCGTCCATCGGCTGAGAAAGCGGTTTCGTCGGTGCTTGCGCGATGAAATCGCCCAGACAGTGAGCGACCCGGCGGAGGTCGACGACGAGTTGCGAGACCTCTTCGGGGCGCTAGAGTGATGCGGCTGTTCCAACCGAGTCCGATCGCCGCGTTCGGCCTTTTTTTGCTGGTCTTTTCGCGGGCCTGGTAACCTTTTACCGAATCTGCTTCTGAGAAGGGTAGAGGAATTCAACTTCTGCCTGGTTCGGAGAGATCGACTGTGAACACCGCTGTCCATTGTCCGCGGTGCGGCACGCCGCTTGCGCTCGGCGTCGCGCAGGGTTTGTGTCCCAGGTGCCTGCTAAATGCGGGATTTGCGTCGAACGCGGCCGGCACGGGGGGGAATATCGAGGCGACTTCGGCGTACGGCAAGACGTTCGTCGTTCCCACACCCGCCGAACTGGCTCTTCTGTTTCCCCAGTTTGAGGCGATCGAGCTGATCGGCCAGGGGGGCATGGGGGCCGTCTACAAGGCGCGACAGCCGAAGCTCGACCGCTGGGTGGCGATCAAGATCCTTCCGCGAGACGCCGCTCAGGCGCCAGGTTTTGCCGACCGGTTTACTCGCGAGGCCAGGGCGCTGGCCCAGCTCAGCCACCCCAACATCGTGGCCGTATACGACTTCGGCCAGACGGACGGGCTGTACTTCTTCGTGATGGAGTACGTCGACGGCACCGATTTACGGCGCCTGGTGGCCTCGCACGAGCTTTCGCCCGAGGCGGCGCTGGCCATCGTTCCGCAGGTGTGCGACGCTCTGCACTTTGCCCACTCCGAGGGCATCGTCCATCGCGACGTCAAACCGGAAAACATCCTGGTCGACAAAAAGGGGCGCGTCAAAATGGCCGACTTCGGCCTGGCCAAGCTGCTCGGCCGAGAGGCGGAGTCGGGGCACCTGACGGCCACGCACCAGGTGATGGGAACGCCTCGCTACATGGCGCCGGAGCAGATCGAGCGGCCCCAACTTGTGGACCATCGCGCCGACATCTATGCCCTGGGGGTCGTGCTCTACGAAATGCTGACGGGCGAGTTGCCGCTGGGCCGCTTCGCGCCCCCCTCAGCCAAGGTGCAGGTGGACGTGCGGCTTGACGAGGTGGTGTTCCGGGCACTGGAGAAGGAACCGGAGCGGCGCTACCAGCGCGCCAGCGAGGTCAAGAGCGACGTGGAGCGAATCGCCCGGCCGGCCGCAAGTTCGCCGGCCGATCTGGCGGGGCGTCCGACCGGGGCACCGAACGAGACGTTTGTGGTCTTCAATCCGCGCTTGCCGAAGATCGCCCAGTGGATCTGCGGATATGCGCTGGTGATTTCGCCGGTGCTGTTTGCCTTGAGTCTTGCCGGCCTTATGGTGTTCACCCTCGACAGCAACGACTACATGGAGATCGCTGGCGAGTTATTTACCCTGCCTTTGAGCTCGTTGACGGTCGTTTTGCTGTTCGTCGGCGGCTTGAGGTTGCGGGGGCTGCAGCGCTCGGGCGTCGGCTGGCTGAAAGCCGGATTTGGCCTGGAGATCCTATGGCTTCCGGTCTACCTGGCGTTGTGGCTTGTCTGGACGGCAGCCGACCCGACTGTCGTCGCGGCGCTCGACAAGCTCGACAAGCCCGGCAACGGTCGGGATTTTATTAGTTTGAGTCTGGTGATTCTCTGTTATGCATTCGACATTTTCGCGTTTGTCTGGCTGAGGCGGTTTTCGCGGACGCTGCCGCTCGCGTGACGGGCACTGCGGAGGCTTACGTTTCGCGAGGGCTCGCGAAGCGAAAGCGAGGTGAATTGCGTTTGCGCATTGACGGCTCCTGGCTTGCCGCTATACTGAACTAGTTAACTAGGTCAGTAAGGTGGCTTCAATGCGAATCGAGCCCGACAGTCACGTTCCCGTTTATTTGCAGATCGTCGAACTGCTCCGTTCGTCGATCGCCGCCGGCGTCTACCGGGCCGGCGAAGGGTTGCCGTCGCTACGCGTGTTGTCTACCGATCTCCGCGTCAATCCCAACACGGTGCAGCGGGCCTTTGATGAACTGTGTCGCCAGGGATTGATCGAATCGCGCCGCGGTGTGGGAATGTTCGTCGCCAAGCGCGGCACGCATTCGGCGACAGCCCGAGCTGAGGAGACCGCGCAGGCGGCATTCGCGCAGGCGGCGGCCGCGGCCTTGGCCGCCGGCTTGGACGTCGATCGAGTGCGAGAACTCTTTGAGAGCGCCTTGCCGTCGGCGTCCAAGAAATCCAGGACTAAAAAGACCGGGGTGCCGTCGTGATTCCCGTGGTGGCAGAATCGCCGGCCGTCGAATTGCTCGGGGTTACCAAGAAGTTTCGCGGCGGGTTGGCCGTGGACAACCTGAACCTCACCGTTCCGCGAGGTTCTACCCTCGGCCTGATCGGCCCCAACGGGGCAGGCAAAAGCACGACCATCCGCATGTTGATGGGTACGCTCGCTCCGTCCCTTGGCCAGGTGCGAGTATTCGGACTCAACGTCGCCAACCACGCGGCCCGCATTCGGCCGCGCGTCGGGTATGTTCCCGAACGTCACGACGTCTATCCCTGGATGACGGTGTCAGAAGTCATCGCTTTCACGAGTGCGTTTTATCCCCATTGGGATGTTGGATTCTGCCGCGAGCTGATGGACCTGTTCGCTTTAGACGGTCGCAAGGCGGTAAAGCATCTCTCTAAAGGAATGCTCGTCAAACTCAGCTTGCTGCTGGCGGTCTCACACCATCCGGAGCTGTTGATTCTGGATGAGCCGACCTCCGGTCTCGACCCGATCGTCCACGACGACTTTCTCGAAGCCGTACTGCGCAGCGTTTGCGGCCGCGGTACGACGGTTCTTCATTCGAGCCACAATCTGGAAGACATCCGGCGGCTCGCCGACTCGGTTTGTATCCTCCGCGCCGGGAGAATTCTCGTACACGGCGGCGTGGACCAACTCCTAGCATCGGTCAAACGAATCCGGGCCGTCCTTATCGACGGACACCTCCCGCGCTGGGTGCCGGACGGCACCGTCTCTCAGAAAATTCAACGCCGGGAGTGGCTGCTCACGGTTGACCGTTTCGACAAGTCGCTGGCGGACCGCATCCGACGGGAAAACCCTGTCGAATCGGTCGACGTCTTCGACCTGAGTCTGGGTGAGGTTTTCAAAGACTACGTTCTTGGGGGCGCGGAGCCATGACCCGTCTCTTGTGGAAAGACTATCGGCTCAATCGGCCCCTGGTGATTCTGTGCGTCGCGACCTGTGGCCTGGTCTACCTCGTGGGCGTGGGAACACAAATCGCCTCGGCATGGCCTCAATTGCCGTCGTCGAGTGACTGGGCCGGTATGCTGGTGTCTTCCGGCACCGTGGCGATGTACCTCACGATCTGCTTCTCCGGCCTGTTCGGGGGACATGCCATCGCGTGCGAGCGCGGCGATCGCAGCGCGAATTTTCTGGCCTGTCTGCCCCCCACCAAACTCCAGATTCTCGCCAGCAAACTGACCGTCTCTGCCGTGGCGATGGCCTCGTTTTGGAGCTGCGTCCTTCTAACCGTTTATGTCATCCCGCCCGCACTCGTCAGCCAACCATCTCACGTCGGGGAACTCGCGACCGGATCGGGAGTCGTATCGATCTGCGTCTTGACTTTCGGCGTTGGCTGGATGGCCTCGGCAGTTTTGGACAAAACAACCTTGCCGATACTCGTGGCCCTGCTCTCACCGGTGGCCGTCAGCATTGCCCTGATATTGGTCGGCTCCGTACTTCGCATTCCGCAGGCCCGTGTGTCGGAGTGGTCCAATCTTGTCAGCGTGACAACGGGCCTTTCCGCCTTCATCGCAGGGTCGTGGTACTACTGTCGGCGGGTGGAACCTTAAGGAGCCTGCTGGCTCAACAGCGAGCTCGCCATGCGATGGACATCACGCCTTTTCGCGACGATTTGCCTGACGATCCTGTGCGTGCCTGGGTGTTCACCGACTGTTGGCCATGTTCGCGAGCGAGCGGTCGACGTCGACGCGGGCGGCCACCAGCTGCATCTACTGATCGTCGGCGAGAAGGGGCCGACGGTAATCCTGGAATCCGGGTTGGGAGGCGGCGTCGGTTGGGAGCAGGTCCGCAGCCAGGTGGGCCGATTTGCGCGGGTCGTCACCTACGACCGCGCCGGGGTCGGGCTTTCGGAACCTGATCCACGGCCGCGCACGGCACGGCAGATTGCCGGCGAGCTCCGTACCGCACTGAGAAACGCCAACCTGCCTCCACCGTTCGTGTTGGTCGGACACTCCATGGGCGGTCCGTATGTCCGGGTCTTTGCTGCCATGTACCCCGACGAAGTCGCCGGGATGATCCTGGTCGATCCGACCCAGGTCAATGTCTACGAGCCGATGGAAGCCATGGAGTCGTGGTTTGCAGTCAGGCATCCAAAGGACTGGCTAACGGTGGACAAATACTGCCGGCAAGCACCGGACGCTCTGCGCGATTTGAGATGGATGCGCGGGCTGGAGGCGAAGCGAATGGAGGAGTACCTGGAGACGGTGCCCTTTCCACAACAAGACGCCCTGCGCCGCGAATGGCTGGCACAATTGTCTGCGACCCCGGTTTGTTTATCATCGGCCAGCACGAGTTCTTCGGTTGGCGACGAATTCGAAGCTGCCACCGAGAGCTTTCGGCAGGCACTCGCCGCCGCTCCTCTGCCCGCCGTCCCCATTGTTCTGTTGGCCGCTCCGGGCAGAACCTCGCTGCAGATCGGGGGTGGGCTGAAACCCGAACTGCGGGCCATCCGACGCACGGCGGAGCGCTGGCATTTGGAAGACTACCGCCAGTGGGTCGAGCGCACCCCCGGTGCCAAACTGGTCGTTGCCCGTAACTGCGGCCACAACATTCAACACGACAATCCGGAACTCGTCGTGGAGGCGATTCGGCAAATCGTCGTTTCCTCAACGCAGCCACATCCGTAAGGCCGAGGGCCGACTTCTCGGCTACCGGTTCGCCGGCAACACGATCACGGGCCGCGTGCTTCCGCGAATGACGTGCTCGGCCGTCGTGCCGAAGAGATAGGGGTCGATCTTGCCTCGCAAGCCGAACTTGCCCATCACGATCGCGTCGGCCCGCAACTCTTCGGCCTTCTTGATGATCTCCAGAAAGGGAGTTCCCTCGACAACGATCGTCATCACCTGCACGCCCGGCGGCGGCCGGTAGTCGGCAAGACCACGCTCCGCGCGAACCCGAATCGCCTCGATCACCTCTTCTCGCGCGCCCAGTTCGTGCGCGACAGCGAAATCGATCTGGCTCTTGTCCATCACGTGAAGCAGCATCACGACCGGCTCGGCGCCCGAGACGAGCTCGACCGCGTAGTTGAAAGCATCTCTCGCCGCGGTCGAAAAATCGACCGGCACAAGCACAGCGTTGAATTCTTGCACGGCTGAACTCCCCAAATCGACTTCAAGGAACTGTTTCCGTCGGTTTGCTTCAACGCAACATGCGTACCGCGCCCGCGAACAGGCGATCTGCGTGTTTTTCGGCCATTTGTCGCCGCAACGCGCGCCGAACTGTGCCGGAACGCACGTGCCAGGCGAGGTTCGCGATCGGGCGATTTGCGCAACCCATCGGCCGGGCCGGGCGTATTGATTATGGAGAGAGGGGCCGAGAGGCGAGAGGCCGGCAGGCGGCTGTAGCGAGCGGAATCCGCCATGGACCGTCTGCCGGGGCAGCGCGTCGTCGACGCAAACGACGCTGCCTTCCGCTTCAGACCTCTTGGATCTGTTGGCGCCGGCCGTTCAGCGTGGCGGCGTTGAAGCTGCTCGCGAGGCGGGCGTGCCGGTGCTTGAGAACGGGTGTCCTCTTTCCGAGCCGGAGCAAGCGGACCCGATGTACTAGGACTCCTATCGGAGCCGCTTTCGCCTGGGAAAAAGCGGAAAGGCGAATGTAGCCCATAAAGCGAGGGTCCGCCGGTCGGGGCCGAAGAGGTGCGGAGCGCAAGACAAGCTGGTCTCGTGCTCTCTTTTTTTGCGCGCTATCAACCCGGAACGCCTGCCAGAGCGCCGACCACCACCACGTGCCAGGTGCCGGGGCCGTGAACGCCGGTGGTGAGCTTTAATTCCAGGTCGCCCGTTTTGCTGGGACCGGTTACCAAAGTCCAGTTGCTCGGCATAGCGCCGGCCGACTTCTGCATGACGGCAAACAGATCGAACAGATCGGGCACGATCTGCTCTGCGCCTACGATGGCCACGTGAACGGGAGGAAGCAGGCTCGCGACCCGCTCTGAGCCCGGCCCACTCGCCAGGGCAAGTGAGCCCGTCTCCGCCACCGCCAGCGTGGTGCTGGAAATGCCGATGCCGGCGGCCAGCATCTTTTCCCTCTGCTCGGCCGGGGTGAGATGAGACAGAGACTCGTAGTCGAGGAGTTGGATCCCCTTCAAGGCCAACAACTCGCCCAGATTCAGTTTTTCGAGCGCCGGGTGCCGCCAGCAAAGGGCGCTCGTCGGCTTGTGGCGATCAAGCAGTTCCGCCAGCGCCTCGCGCGCGGCGCTCCAGTCGGACACGATCCGTCCGTGCCCGCCGACCGCGTTGACCTCGGCGACGAACCGCGATGGCGGGTCGTTCCCCGCACCGCAATAGCCCGCGGTATCGGCCACCGCGGCCGTGTGGACGCGATATGCCGAGCCGGCCCGCGCGGCCTCGCGCACCCGCGCCAGAAACGCTTCACGACTCATGGGTGCACGATCGCGTCAAACGAGCCTTTCATCCGGCTACCCGGAGACCGACCTGCCGGGCTCTGGCGGTCGCGTAGCCATGATCCAAGAACCATTCCCAGGCGGCGGTCGCGGCCTCGCGGGCCGAGCGGACCTCGTATCCCAACTCGCTGGCGGCGCGGGCCACCGAATAGTGGTGCTCGACGAGGGCCATCGCAGCGGCGGCGCGGTTCAGGTCGGGCTCGCGCCCGGTCACACGACCCCAAAAGCTACCGAGCGCTCCGAGGGTTCGCAGCACGGGGACGCGCATCACGCGGATGGGCGGCCGCCGGCCCGTGATTTCGGCAAAGAGGGAAAACGCCTCGAAGTACGATAGCGGCTCGCCCCCCAGGATGTAGCGGCGGCCCGTCACGCCCCGCTCGGCCGCCTTCAGAATGCCCGACGCCACCTGCCGCACGTCGCAAAAATCGTTGCCGCCGGGCGGGGCGACGAGCCCGCGTCCCCGCGAGACGGCCAGGAGCATGCGCCCGCTGGACGGTTTCCAGTCCCAGGGCCCGAGGACGAATGCCGGGTTGACGATGACCGCGTCGAGATCCTGGCCCACGAGCCCGAGCACGACCTGCTCTGCGCTACGCTTCGTGACAACGTAGGGGCACTCGATCGACTGTCCGCCGGGCGTTTCTTCGTCGGCCGGGTCCCGGCGAGAGCCGCAGCCGAGCGTGTCGACCGTGGAAACGTGGATCAGCCGCGCCCCCGACTCGCGCGCCGCCAGGGCGACGTTGCGCGTCCCTTCCACGTTGACCGCCTGTTGTTCGGCGAGACCGCTCCAGCCGATATGGACCCGCGCGGCCGCATGAACGACGCGCGAGACGCCCCGGCAAGCCCGGCGCACCGACTCGGCCTCGCGGATGTCGCCGGCGCAGCACTCGACGTCGAGCCCCGCGAGCGGCCGGGCATCGCAGCTCTGGCGGCCCAGCACGCGCACCGCCTCGCCGCGGTCGAGCAGCAGGCGGACGACGTTATTGCCAACCAGGCCGGTTGCACCCGTGACGAGCGTGATCATTTGGGGACGCCCCTTGATATGCCAGAAATCCCTGCGCACAGACGGACCGAACGCCCGCCCAGGCTGAATCCAGTCAAGCCTAACGGATCTGGGCCGGGGCGCAAAGTAACGCGCCACGCATCAGCGACGTATTATCCGGGCGCGCGACGACCCCGTTTAGCCCGATTCAACGGGAAAACGGACCCCAATCGCTCGGCTAGGTGCTTCCCCAGGAAAGGCGGTTTCTTGCCCAGAAAGCAGCCTTGTTGGGGTAGGAAACAGGGGCGGCTGCGACGGTCTCCCGGGGGCGACGCTCTTCCCGCTCGTGCAGTTCGTCTTCGCGGCGAGAAAGCCGGTTGTCGTACTCGATGAAGCCAACAAGCTCGGACAAGACGGGTTCAGGCAGCGATTCGATGATCGACGGATCGAGTTCCAGAGCTTGCAGAACCGTGCCAGATTTGGTCGCACCCATGGTCCTTCTCCTTGCGCGACACACGTGCCGAAATCATTCGGTGTCCAGATTATCCTGTTCCGCGAAGTGATTGTAGTGCCTCCATTTCGCCTATGCTAGCACCTGATGCTAGCATTATGAATTTTTTGCGAGGAGGGCTGCAAAGTGCCGCCGTACAAGGGTTTGCTGCGCAAGAAACGGCCCGCATTCCCCCACAACGGCCCAAACCCGACCCAGTCCGGAGAACGATCCTCCTTCGCCGGGAGCCTTCGAGGAGAGTGAAAATTACGCCAGCAGGTCCTCGACTACGCGGGCCCGGGTGACCCTGGCGTCGGTCAGGCTCTCGTCGCTGCCGTGGTGACGGTAGGTTACCCCGCGATGGTCGAGGCCGAGCTGGTGGAGGACGGTGGCGTGCAGGTCGTGCACGCTAACCCGATTTTCCGCCGCGCGGTAACCGACCTCGTCGGTCGCCCCGTGGACGTAGCCATTGCGCACGCCCCCGCCTGCCAAAAGCAGCGAGAAGGCGTTGCGATTGTGGTCGCGGCCGGAGCCGTTCTGTGAAACAGGCAGACGGCCGAATTCTCCTGACCAGATCACCAGCGTATCCTGCAAAAGTCCGCGACGCTTCAGGTCTTTGATCAGGGCCGCAGACGGCTGGTCGCATTTGGCGCAGATGGCCTCGTTTTCGGTTTTCACGTTGGAGTGCGCGTCCCAGGGTTGAAACTGCGGCTTCACCGGGGGAAAGACCTGCACGAACCGCACGCCGCTCTCGATCAACCGCCGGGCCATGAGACACCTCACGCCGTAGCCGGCCGTTTCCGGCCGGTCGAGTCCGTAGAGCCGTTGCGTCTCCGCGGTCTCGGTGTTCAGGTCGAGCAGCGACCCGGCGGCAAGCTGCATTCGGGCGGCAAGCTCGTAATTTCGGATGCGGGCCTCAAGCTCCGACTCGTGCGGATAGTCGAGCCGGTGACGCTCGTTCAGCCGGGCGAGAAGATCGAGTTGCCCGCGCCGCAGCTCAGGACGAACGCTCTCGCGCGGCACCAGGTTCAACACGGGCGCGCCCTGCGTGGCGACCTCGGTGCCGCGGTGCTCCGCCGGCAACCAGCCGTTCTGCCAGAGAAGCGTGCCGCTCGTGTTGTAGCCTTCGGGGTCGCGCAGCACGATGTAGGCCGGCAGATTGTCGTTCTCCGTCCCCAGCGCGTAGCTGATCCAGGAACCAAGCGCCGGCCGGCCGGGAAAAATCTTGCCCGTGTTCAAGAGCACAAGCCCCTCGGTGTGATTGTTGTGCTCCGAGAACATCGACCGCACGAGGCACAAGTCGTCGGCCACCGAGCCAAGCTGCGGCAGCAAAGAGCTCATCTCCATGCCGCACTCGCCGTAGGCGCGAAACGTCAACGGCGAGGCCATCAGCTTGTCGGAGTTGCCTTTCTGGAACGTCTCGACGTTCATCGTCTTTCCGGCTTGCCGAGAGAGCTCCGGCTTTGGATCGAAAAGGTCCATCTGGCTTGGACCACCGTTTTGCACGAGCATGATCACGCCCTTGGCCCGCGCCAGGCCGGGTTGCCCGTCGGCCGATGCTTCATCCGCTTTGAGGAGATGGTTCAGCGCGACGGCGCCGAGTCCCAGTCCGGTTGCCTCCAACAACTGGCGGCGCGAAAGCCTAGGCACGACGAAGGGGACTCGCATGAAATCACCGTTCAACTAAATCGCGGCTCAACGTAGGTAAAGGAACTCGCTGCTGTTGAAGAGCGTCTGGCAAAGTCGGGCCAGCGACTGCCGCGACGCCTCGTGGACCGGCAGATCGGGCCTGGTTGATTCGATCACTCCCCGGTCGCGATCGAGTGCGTCCAAACACCAGCGCAGTTCTTCCTCCGCCGGCCGCCGATTCAGCACGAGCCGAAACGCCGTCTCGGTACGTTCGGCGGACGAGGGGCCGGAGCAGGCCATCACCCGGTCGGCCAGCGCGGCCGATTCTTCGACCACAAAGTCGTCGTTGAGCATCGTAAGCGACTGCAAAACGACGGCCGACGATTCGCGCCGGGTGCAGTTGGTGGAAACCACCGGCTGATCGAACACCGCCAGCAGCGTGGGATGGTAGTTGCGCCGCATGAGCAGATAGAGCGTTCGGCGGAATCGGTCGTCGGGCCGCGGCAGATTTGGTTTGACAACGAACGAGCCGTCGGGGCGCGACTCGACCGGCACCGGCGGGCCACCCAGACCGCGGTCGAGCCGGCCGCTGGCGGCCAGCATGGCGTCGCGAACCGCTTCCGATTCCAGGCGACCCAGACGCTGCCGCCACAAAAGCCGATTGTCGGGATCGATGCCTTGTCCTTCGGCCTGCACCTCGGCCGAAGTCTGTCGGTAGGCGCTCGACATCATCAGCCGCCTTAAGAGCGGCTTGAGCCGCCATCCGTCGGCGATGAATTGCGCCGCCAGCCAGTCGAGCAGTTCGGGGTGCGTGGGCGGACTTCCCGTCAGGCCAAAATTGTCGGAGGTTTCTACGATGCCGCGGCCGAATAGGTGCTGCCAGACGCGGTTCACCCAGACCCGCGCCACGAGCGACGCGGCGGGAGAGCCGGGTTGGGTGAGCCAGCGAGCCAGCGCCAGTCGGCGGCCGCTTGTGGCGCCGACCGCGCCGGCGAGCTGCACGTCGCCGGAGCCGTTGGGCGACAGCACGCTGGGGAAGCCGGGCGCCAGCTCGTCGCCGGGGGTCAGGTGGTTGCCGCGCCGCAAGAGGTGCGTGGCAGTCGGCGGACCCGCGTCGTAGACAACTTGCCAATGCTGCCACGACCGTTTTTTCCCCCGGCACTCGCCGATTTGCCCCTCGAAGCCGGCGATGTTGGCCTTCTCGTCATTGGATAACGCCGCGGCGATTTCTTGGGGAGTACTTTTGCACAACGACTGGAATTTTTCGGCTAGGTAACGCTGTACCTCGTTCTGCTGGTCGGCGGCGGTTGCCAGCGCGGCTTTGACGTCGGCCCGGATCGGTTCGGGCAACGAGGCGATCTTCGCCTCGGCCAGCCGCTCTCCGCATGTCCGTTTGACCGAGTCGACCCGGCCTTCAAGCGCGGCGATTTGCCGATCGACCTCAGCGTTTTCGCGTTCGGCCTCGGCCTTGGCCGACGGCGGCAACTCGGCGAATTGGCGCTGTTGAGGTTGCAGCCAGTTGTGAGGATCGAAGGCCGGCTGCAGCAACGCCTCGAACCGATAATAGTCTCGCTGCGTGATAGGTTCGAACTTGTGATCGTGGCATTTGGCGCAGCCCACGGTGAGGGCCAGCAAGTTGGTGGCCACAATCTCCGTCGTGCGGTGTAGAACGCCGTAGCGGATGTCGAGCGTGTTGAGCTCGTTTTCGTTGGTGTCGTCGGCGCTGCTGCGCAGGAAACCGGTGGCGATAAGAAGCTCACGGACTTCGGGCGGAAAGCCTTCGGCCGTTCGCCAATCGACCAGCTCGTCGCCTGCGAGCTGCTCGGTCAAAAACCGGTCGAACGGCTTGTCGGCGTTTAGCGAGTCGACGACGTAATCGCGGTAGAGCCACTTGTTCTCGCCTAGCTTGATCGTTGCGGCATCGTTGTCGCCCCCCAGCACGTCGACGTACCCGGCCTGATCGAGCCAGTGCCGAGCCCAGCGCTGGCCGAACTGTGGCGAGGCGAGCAGCCGGTCGACGAGCCGCGACCAGGCCGCCTCCGACGGATCGGCCTGGAAGGTGTCGACCTCGTCCGGCGCCGGCGGCAGGCCTATCAGATCGAAGCACGCCCGGCGCACAAGCGCCGCGGGCTCGACGACGGGGGAAAGGTGCAGGCCGCGCTCCGCCAGCCTGGCGAGGATGAAGGCGTCGACGGGTTGTTGCTCGTGCGCGGCGGCTGGGGCTGGCACGGGCGGCTGCCTCAGCGGTCGGAATGCCCAGTGATCGTCGGCCACAGCGACCGCGGCAAACGGAATGACGGCTGCGATACAGGCGGCCCGGAGCAACCGGGCCGTTTCCCACGGCGATCGCCTCCGCCGATATTGAACTCGCTCCACCATGACGCCAGCCTAACGACGCTCAGGCCGGTCGGGCAACTATTTTGAGGTGGGTGGTCGTCCGTGTTCAGCGGTTCCGCCACAAGATCCGGTCGTCGATCCCCAGCGTGGCCTGCATGGCGGCGATGTCGGCCTTGAAGCGGCCGGCGTCGACCGGGTAGCCCGCCGTGGGACGCAGGTCGGGTAGATGCCGGTTCCAATAGTGGTTGAACGCCAGCATCGATAGCTCACGCAAGTACTTCGACGTCATCGACGCCACGGCGCAAGGGAGGTATCGCTCGGCGTTCGTGCGAAACACCACCTCGGTCCGGCAGTCGGCCGGCCCCCAGCGGTAAACGCTCTCGTCGCGCCCCTCGCCGTAGACCTCGACAAGATACGAGACGTGCTGCTGGAGGAGCCCCTGATAAAAATTCCGCCCGCCGTGCTTATCGCAGATCACCGCCACTGGCGCGTCCGGCAACTCGCTGAGCACCTGGCTGAGCAGTTCGAGCGTCAACAGCGACAGGGCCGTGCTCTTGTTGTGCTCGTCGGTCAGGGTGTTCCAGTGGTCGGGAAAAACGGCCCGGCTGCGCACCGCCAGCAGCTTCACCCCGGCCGCCTCGGCTTCCGTGGCCAGCCTCGCCGCCAGGTGGTCGAGGTGGCGTCCGTCGGCCTTTAGCGGCACGTGTCGTTCAAAATCGACGTGCCAGGGAAAGCGGTCGAGTGTGCCGGAGTTTTCGGCGTCTAAGACTTGCCATAATCCTCGCCAGCTCGTCGGCCGGTGGCCGGCCAGCGCCAGCGCCGCCAGTACGCCCAGCTCGAGATTCCCCAGACCTTCGGGCGGCCGATAGACGACCTTGGAATCGGCCAGCAGCAAGCGGCGCGGCAGAGAATCTTTGGCGCTGGCTCCGTTGGCCGAGCCGGCCTTTTTGTTGGCTTTGTTTGCCTTGCCGGCGCCGGGCGTTTTGACGACGACCTTGCGCAGCAGCTTATAGAGGTCGACTCCGCACGGTTCGCCCGGCACCGACCAGACGGTCGCCGAGATCACCAGCGGGCCCAGATTCGGCGCGTAACCGGCTTCATCCGTTCCGACAATGTAACCCACGTCGGGCTCCATCACGCGTGGCTGGGAGTTGAGACCACTGGCCTCCGAAAAACACGCGCGTCAGCTTACGCGGGGCGGCCGTCCAATGGCAAGTCCCATGAAACCGGGGTAGTGGCTCAAAGCTTTGAGCCACTACCGAAACCGGAGTGGTGCCGTTCTCGGACAGCCTGTTATTTCTCTCCGGTCGTCAGGTCGGCTGCGAAGGCCCCTGGCTTCAACTCTTCGCCCGTGGCAAATCGCGTCAGCTCGTTCCAGGGCAGCGTGCGGCCTGGATCGAAGACCCGCTCTTGTAGATATTTGCCAATCCGCGCGTCGCCAACGTAAACGAGCGACTGCGGATCCTTGCTTGGAAACAGGTCTCGCGCGATCGCCCGGTGAAGCTGGCAGGCGAACAGCTCGCCGAGCAGGTAATTGTGGTAGTAGCAGGGAGCGACGACAATGTGGATCTTGCTCGCGTAATCTGGCTCATCGCGCCCCTCCGGCCGCTTGAGCAATTGATATCGCTCGACAAGCGACCACCACAGTCCGTTGAGATCCTGCTCGGGATCGCGGTAGAGCTCCTTCTCGAAACGCAGCATCACCTGGCACCAGCGCGAGAAGATCAGCAGCTTGTTGCGGCGCATGCGCTGGCCCGTGGCGCTGAAGGCCGCCGGGTCGGCCACGCTGACTCCCATCGCCGACAGCCACTCGGCGCTCTTGGAGAACCGCTCGAACATCATGGCCAGCCCCTCGGTGTTGAGAATATGTGCCTCGCCCCGCAGCACGTAAGGCAGGCTCTTGGGAATGTACTGGCTGCTATAGACCGAGTGGCCCAACTCGTGCAGCATCGTTCCCATCCAATATTCGTTAGGCACGATGTTGGCAAGCACCCGCACGTCCCCCTCGCGATCGATGTCGGTGCAGAAGGCATGAGGACTCTTGCCCGGCTTTTCGTAGAGATCGCTGCGCTTGAGCACGTCGTCGATCGGCAGGCCGATTCCGCGATAAAACTTGCGGCACAGTTCGAGAATGTCGGCCCCCGTGTAAGCCGAGTCGAGGCTCGTCTTGTAGATGGCGGGAGCCTCCTGGAAGAAAGGATCGTCGTAGTGCCAGGGGCGCAGCTCGTCGACGTCGATCTGGAACCGCTCGGCCAGGTGGCGGTCGATTTCCTGTTTCGCGTCGGCGAAGGGCTCTCGCGTCAGCCGGTCCAGTTCGTCGAACATGGCCAACACGTCGTCGGCCTTCTGCTCGTTGAGCTCGAATTGCATGGAGTAGAAATCGGCAAACCCCAGTTCGCGGGCCGACTTGTTTCGCAACTGGACGAGCGTATGCAGGTCTTGCTGCACGTCGTGGCCGACCCCCTTGCTCGCCTCCCAGGTTGCCTGTCGCTCTTTGCCGTCGCGAGACTGTTTGAGCACGCGGCGCACGTCGCTGTCGGCCAGTTCTTTGCCGCCCACCTTGGCCCGGTAGACGTTGAACCGCATCTCGATGGCGTTGCCCCGCGCGACGATCTGCTTGAGCAAATCGGGCGCAACCTGTTTGGGTAGGGCCTGCAGATAGAGCAAATGCACCTCCCGCACAAGCTGCTTGTCTTTCAGGCCGGCGGCGTCGCACTGTTTCAGGCGGGCGAAGCGTTCACGATCGGCCAGCGCGTCGTCGAGCCGGTTCTCGGCTTCCTGCTTGAGCTTGTAGGCTTCGTCCGATCCTGTGACGTTGGCGTCCCACCAGCGCCGGCCGACTTCGACCTCGATCGGGCGGATGCGTTTTTCGTAATCGGCGACGATCTGGCGGGCCATGCCGGCCGCATCGGTTGGTTTATCTTTTTCGGTGGCCGTGAGAGAAGCGGCAGAGCTTGTCATGAACAAACATCCAATAAGCAGATATCGCGACATGGGTTAAATCCGTGGGAGCGAGGATTCTCGCCTCCACCTTAGTCGATGCTCGCAGCTTGGCAAGGCGGTAGGGTTTCGTTGACGCATCGGTGGCGGTGTGGGCCAGACGAACGAGGTCGGAGGATGGCCTTCCCAGGCCGCCGCGTCGGTCTCGATGACTCGCCTTCGCCGGCGCGGCCATTTAAACTGAGGGCGGTTTCCCACCAATCCCTCCCAACACCAGCCGTTGCCGTGCGATTCGGTTTTGCCATCCTGACCGTGGCGGCCGTCTTGTCCTGGATGGACTGCGTTCCGCTGCTCGCCGACGAAGAGCCCTACGACCGCAGCCACTGGTCGTTCGGGCCGCGCCAAACGCCGCAACCGCCCGCGTTTTCCGATTCGTCCGACCGTGACTGGCTGCGAAACGAAATCGACGCCTTTATCCTCGACCGGCTCAAAGACGCCGGCTTGCGGCCGGCCCCGGAAGCCGGCCGCCAGGTCCTCATTCGCCGGCTGTACTTCGACCTGACCGGTCTGCCGCCGACTCCGGCCGAGGTCGATGCGTTCGTCAACGACCCGTCGCCTCAGGCGTATGAGCGGCTCGTCGACCGGCTGCTGGCGAGCCCGCCATACGGAGAGCGCTGGGGCCAGCACTGGCTCGACGTCGTGCGCTACGCGGAGACCGAGGGGTTCGAGTACGACAAGTACCTCGTCGGCGCATGGCGCTACCGCGACTGGGTCATCGGCTGTCTCAACGCCGACAAACCCTACGACGAGTTCGTCCGCGAGCAGGTGGCGGGCGACGAGCTGGGGTCGGCCGATCCCTCGCTGCTGGTGGCGGCCGGCTTCCACCGGCTGGGCCCGGTGCGACGCAACGCCGGCAACCAGGAGGTCGCGGGGAGCCGCAACGAAGTGCTCACCGAAATGACCAACACGGTCGGCTCCGTGTTTCTGGGACTCACGGTCGGCTGCGCCCGCTGCCACGACCACATGTTCGACCCGATCCGCCAGAAAGACTACTACCGGCTGGAAGCGTTTCTGGCGGCGACGCACGAGAAGGATCTCACGCTGGCGAGCGACAGCGAACAGGCCGCCTGGCAGCGACGCACGGACGAGCTAAAGGCCGAGATGAAGCGGGTGCAGCAGGAGCTCGGAAAAACGCCCGCGGACGCGGGTTCCGAGCTGGAATCGCGCCTCAAGGAACTGGAGCGCGAGCTGCCTCCGCCGCTCGACTCGCTTTGCACCGTGACGAATGACGGGGCCCGGCGAACGCCGGTGCATGTGCTCGAGCGTGGCAACTGGGACAAGCCGGGCGACACGGTCGGACCGCGCGTACCCGGCGTTCTGCTGCCCGACGGCTCGCCGGAGCTGCCGAGCGACGTGCCCAACCCCCGCACGCGCCTGGCCGAGTGGCTGACCGACCCGAGCAACCCGCTGACCGCCCGCGTGATCGTCAATCGGCTCTGGCAAGGCCACTTTGGTCGTGGCATCGTCGCCACGCCGAACGATTTTGGCGTCAACGGCGCCACGCCCAGCCATCCCGAGTTGCTCGACTGGCTGGCGAATCGGCTCATCGCCGGCGGGTGGCGGCTGAAATCGCTGCACCGGTTGATCGTCACCAGCCGCACGTACCGCCAGGGCGTGGAGCCGGCCGACCCGGCGGAGGTCGTCGCCAGAGACCCTGAGAATCGGTTGCTGGCGCACTTTCCGCGCCGCCGCCTGGAAGCGGAGGAGATCCGCGACGCAATGCTGGCCGCCTCGGGCCGGCTGAATCTCAAGGCGGGCGGCCCGAGCGTGGTGGTGCCGGTCGAAAGCGACCTGGTCGGGCTCCTGTATAAGCCCTCGCAGTGGGAGGTGACGGCCGAGGGGCGTGAGCATGATCGGCGCAGCGTCTATCTGTTCGCCAAGCGAAACCTGCGGCTGCCGTTCATGGAGGTGTTCGATCAGCCCGACCTGCAGATCAGTTGCGCGCGCCGCGAATCGAGCACGCACGCGCCGCAGGCGCTCGAGCTTTTGAACGGCCGCCTTTCCAACGAGCTGGCCGAAGCGTTCGCCGAGCGGCTCGAGCGCGCGGCGCCCGGCGACGCGCGCCGCCAGGTCGAGCTCGCCTACCGCCTGGCGACGGGGCGGCCGCCCAACGATCGCGAAGCCATGCTCGCCGCGGAGTTTCTGGCACGCGCGCCGCTGCGCGAGTTCGCCCTGGCGATGTTCAACCTCAACGCGTTCCTGTATGTCGATTAGGAGCGTCTCCCTCTCCCCTCTCCCTTTGGGAGAGGGCCAGGGTGAGGGGGGATGGCCCACTTCTTGGCTTCGCGCCTCCAGTCTCTTCCGCCGCGCTTAGACGGATTGCGCCGGCGACTCGCGCGACTGAAGAAGTCGTCCGACAACCAATCATGCACTACCGAACAGATGGCGCGGAGTAAACCACATATCACGTCACCCGCCCTCACCCAACCCTCTCCCAGTGGGAGAGGGCTGGAGGAATCCCCTCTCCCTTTGGGAGAGGGTTGGGTGAGGGGGGGCCTACCTCTTGGCTTCGCGCCTTCAGTCTCTTCCGCCGCGCATAGACGGAGTGCGCCCGCGCGCGACTGAAGAAGTCGTCCGACATCGAATCATGCGCTACAGAACGGATCGCGCGGAGTAAACCACATATTACGTCACCCGCCCTCACCCAGCCCTCTCCCAGTGGGAGAGGGCCTGAAATTGGGCATCCTATTTGCAACCTCCAAGAAGGGGAAACTCTGCGCAGGAGGCTTGTTGCCGTGATGCGATATGCGATTCAAAGGGGCATGATCATCGGGGTCCTTCTTGGCGCGGCGACGGCCGCGCATGCTCAATCGACCGCGCCGCCGGCGAAGACGACCGCCCCCCAGGCCCCGCAAAAGGTCGACGTCGAACCGGTGGCCCGTGACGACCAGATCGCCAAGCGGCTATCTCGCATCCTCAAGGCCACCGGTTGGTTCAGAAACCCCGATGTCAAAGTCGATGCGGGCGTCGTCTTTGTGGACGGCCAGACCTCGTCGGAGGACTACAAGAAATGGGCCGAGTCGCTGGCGGAAAAGACGGAAGACGTGGTGGCCGTCGTCAACCACATTCAGGTCGAAGAGCCGCCGATGTTCGACGTGCGGCCGGCCATGTCGCAAATTCGCTCGCTGGTCAAAGAGGCCGTCCGCTCCTCACCGTTGCTGGTGATTGGGCTGCTGGTCTTGGTCATCACCTGGTTCGCCGCCAAGCTAACCAGGCGGTTGAGCGAAGCCGTTCTTCAGCGGAGACTCCGCAACGCGCTGATTATCGAAGTCGCCTCCCGCACGCTGGCGATCCCCGTCTTCCTCTGCGGCCTTTACGTGGTCATGGAAGTTTCCGGCCTGAGCCGGTTGGCGCTGACCATCGTAGGGGGCACGGGGCTGGCCGGTTTGGTGCTCGGTATCGCCTTTCGCGACATCCTGGAGAATTTTCTGGCGAGCATTCTGATCAGCTTGCAAAACCCGTTTCGCACCGGAGACCTGATCGACGTGGAGGGCAAGCTGGGGTTTGTGCAGCGCGTAACGACGCGAGGCACCATCCTGATGGCCTTCGATGGAACGTATATCCAGATTCCGAACTCCACCGTCTACAAGAGCACGATTCACAATCTGACGGCCAACCCCAAGATGCGGCAGGAGTTCACCGTGCGGATCGGCTATCTCGACCCGGTGAACGTGGCTCAGGAAGCCGCGGTGCAGGTGCTCCGCGATCACCCGGCGATTTTGAAAGATCCGGAGCCGATGGTCCTCGTGGACGACCTCGACGCCGCGTCGGTGAACCTGCGCGTTTACTTCTGGGTGGATGCCCGGCAATATAGCGACTTGAAGGTCCGCTCGTCGGCCATGCGGCTGGTGAAGAGTGCCCTGCAAGAGGCCAAGATGCTTTCGCCCGACGGTATTCAACAGGTTGCCTTTCCCAAGGGGATCACGGTTCAGGAGGCCGACGATCAACGCCAGCGAGGCCGCGTTCAAACGAAGCCGGTGGCGCCTGCGCCGTCTGAGCCTTGCCGGAACGAAACCTGCGAGACCGTCACCGAAGCAGAAGGAGGATTGAAAAGCGACCGGCAGGAACTACACGAGCAGGCGGCCGAGGCGCCGCTGCCGTCGCAGGGAGAAAATCTTCTCGCGGCCAGCGCATCCAACGGAGATCATCGCTCATGAGCCGGCGCGCGGCGCCGGCGGTTTCGGCCGCCGACTTCCTGCCCGAGCGGAAAACGCTGGCATCTTTGCGCCAAGCGGCGTGCGACTGCCGGGGGTGCGAGCTTTATCGCCATGCGACGCAGACGGTGTTCGGCGAAGGATCGCCGCATGCCCGGTTGATTCTGATCGGCGAGCAGCCGGGGGATCGCGAAGACATCGAGGGGCACCCGTTTGTCGGGCCCGCCGGTCGGCTGCTCGACGAGCTGCTCGTTGCGGCCGGCATCGACCGTGACCAGGTCTATGTGACCAACGCCGTCAAGCACTTCAAATGGACCCTCCGCGGCAAGCGCCGCCTGCACAAGAAACCTGGCTCGCGCGAAATCGCGGCCTGCCGGCCTTGGCTGTCGAGCGAGATCGAAGTCATTCGTCCGCAGGGGTTGATCTGCCTGGGAGCCACGGCGGCCCAGGCCCTGCTCGGCCCGACGTTTCGGATCACGCGGCGGCGGGGCGAAATCATGAAGAGCGACCAGGCGAACTGGATCATGGCCACCTACCATCCCTCGGCCGTGCTGCGTGCGCCCGACGAAGAGAGCCGTCGCCAGATGCGAGAGGAGCTCGTCGGCGATTTGAAGTCGGCCGCCGCTGCGCTGGTGTGAGTTGGCTGGACAACCGCAGCCTCGGCGATGAGGCGCGCCGCTTGGAAAATCGCCTGCCGACGAGCCTTTATCCGGCCGTGTCGAGATAGGGGTCTTGCCCCATTTGCTTCTGCAGTTTCTGCCGCTCTTTTTCGTAGTACATCAGCACCCGGCGATCGCGGAAGTGCCGCCGCTCGATGATCCTCTGCGACTTGCGGAACAGGTAGCTGAGGTGGTCGAAGGGGCCGGGCGACGATGTTCCCTGGTCTTCGAGCTTTTCGGCTTTCTCGGGACCAAGCCCGGCGAGCAGGATGTCGTCGTCGAGCCCCAGGTACTGCCGATAGCTGCCAGGGTCTCCCTGGCGGCCGCAGCGGCCGAGCAACTGCCGGTCGATGCGCGCCGAGTCGTGCATCTCGGTCAGAATGACGTGCAGCCCGCCCAACTCGCCGACTCCTTCGCCCAGCTTGATGTCGGTGCCGCGGCCGGCCATGTTGGTCGACACGGTGACTTTGCCGCGGAGACCCGCGCGGGCCACGATGTCGGCTTCGGCGGCAATCTGGTGCGCGTTGAGCACCTGGTGCTCGATGCCCGCTTGCCGGAGAAGCTGCGAAAGGTGGACCGATTTGTCGATCGAGCGGGTGCCGATGAGCACCGGCCGTCCTAGGTCGTTCAGCTCGCGCACCTCTTCCACGATGGCGGCCCATTTGTGGTCGGCCGTGCCGAAGATCCGGTCGGCAAGACGCTGGCGGATGGCCGGCCGGTTGGTGGGAATCGGAACCACGTCGACTTCGTAGATCTTGCGCAGCTCGCCAGCCGAGCTGGTGGCCGTGCCGGTCATTCCGGTCAGCCGCTCATAGCGCAGGAAGAAATCCTGCACGGTGACGCGGGCGGCCTGGCCGGTGGCGACCGTCACCTCGACCTCTTCCTTGGCCTCGATTGCCTGGTGAATGCCGTCGCGCCACTTGCGCCCCTCCGACAGGCGGCCCGTGTATTCGTCGACGATCACGATCTCGCCGTCGCGAACCACATACTGCCGGTCGAGGATGAAGGCCCGGTTGACCTTGATCGCCCGCTCGATGTACTCGTAGATGGTGAACATGCCGACCGAATCCATGGCGGGCGGCTTGGGGATCGCGCGCACCAACTGGCGGCCGGAAGCGGTCAGCTCCACGTCTTGTTTCTCGTGGTCGTAGTCGTAATGCTCTACGTCCTCGAACTGGTCGGCGACCTTCGCGCTCCAGCGGTAGCATTCGACGGCGATCCGTTCCTCTTCGGTCGGCAGGGCGCTGATGATCAGCGGCGTGCGGGCCTCGTCGATGAGAATGCTGTCGGCCTCGTCGACGACGACAAAGTTGGCGCCGCGCTGCACAGGCTCTTCCGCGGATGGACCCTGGTGGCCGAGCATTCCTCCCAGGAAATCGGTCAACCCTTCGTTGATTCGCCGCAGGAGCAGCCGGTCGCGCAAGAAGTCGAAGCCGAACTCTTTGGCCGTGCCGTAAGTGACGTCGCAGGCATAAGCCTTGCGACGGGCCGGCTGCGACATTTGCGACTCGATGACGCCCACGCTCATTCCCAGCAGTTCGTAAATCGGGCTCATCCACTCCGCGTCGCGGCGTGCCAGGTAGTCGTTGACGGTGGCCAACTGCACGCCGCGGCCGGTGAGCGCGTTGAGATACACGGGAAGCGTGGCCGTCAGCGTCTTCCCTTCGCCCGTCTGCATCTCGACGATCGAGCGGTTGTGCATGGCGATGCCGCCCAGAATCTGCACGTCGAAATGACGCATGTTGAGCGTGCGGCGGCCCGCTTCGCGGACCAGAGCGTAGGCCTCGGGCAGCAGCCGATCGAGCGGCTCCTGGCTCTTGGCCCGGTAGCGCAGCGAAAGGCTTTGCTTGCGCAGCTCGTGATCGGTCAGCCGCTGCAAGTCGGCCTCAAAACCGGCGACCTTTGGGAGCAGGCCTCGCCAACTCGCCAGCCGGCGTTGTGCTCGGCCGCCGGCGAGCACGTTGAGCTGCAGGGCAAAACTCACGATGACGATTTCACCTGAAAGAAGCGGAGGCCGGGAACCCCGACGACGATAACTCAGACCTCTATTTTAGGCTGACCGGCCAAAAAGGCACGCGCGTGCCGGCCAGAATATCGACGCGGCCCGGCGGATTGGCCGCATAGTCGGCACGACCGGCCTACGCTCCGCGACGTGTCCGTGAGGGTTCTGAGCGAGCATTCGCTAGCGTGAGGCCAGCACCGGAGGCAGATCCATGATGTCGATGGACTGGGAGGACGATCCGGCCAAAGACGCCCCGCCAAACGATCGCCCGGCGGGTGAGGTTCGGGGAGATGATGCCTCGGCGTCGGCTGCCACGCCACGTGTTGCGACCAGCCGCCGCTGGTAAACGGCTGAAGGCTCGTCATCAGCCGTCGAGACATAGCTGGCCTTGGCCATCCGCGGTGCCTGGCTCGTGGCCGGCGAAACTTGTGACGTGGGAACCGGGCCCGGGACAGCGCCGAATCCGCCGCCCGCAGGGCCGGGAGTTGGCGAGCCGTAACCGGAGGGGGCGAAGGGGCCATTTGCACCTCCCGCGCTCGGCGCGCCGCCAGCCGGAACCTGATAGGCAGGCGCCTGATAGGCGGGTGCGCCGCCACCGTAAGGCGGCGCCGGACTATAGTAGGGGTCTTGAGTTCCGCTGGCCGAACCGGTCGGGGGCGGCGGAACCGTCGTTCTTAAAAATGGGTCGGAGGACGATGCGCTACGGCAACCGACCGCGCATGCGGCTGCAACAAAGATGGCTGCCGGCCATCGCATCGCTCGACTCCTTTTGTTTTCGAGCCGGTCCGGAAACCGGTGATAGGACGGAAGGGGCCGATGACGGCCCGTCTATTGAGATAGGCTCTTCTACATCGCGGGCCGGGCAGCTTAGCGTTTTCCGACCAGCCGTAAAGGCCAATTGTGTCTACTCAGAACACGTGAACACGCGCGGGTCGAATGCTCGTCCATTGCTAAGTGGAACTTCCATCGCGACCCGACTCATTCGCTTCCGTTTCAGGGAAATAGAGCGCAGCGACCGTGTTGAGCAGCCTGATTTGTCGCTCCGCGCCGAGCGACGCGACCAGGAGCTTCGTCAGCACGGTGAGGCGGACCTGCCCTTCGGGCCAGCGGACGTCGAGCATGGCCCGCACGTTCGCTAAGATTTCATAAATGCTTCCTCGGTTCAGGCCGACGCGACGCGCCACCTCCTGCACGTTTTGCGACCGCTGACGCAGTAACGTCCCCACAACCTCGTAAGATTGATTCCCCAGATCGTGGCGAATCTGATCGAGCAGGGGGACTACGAGCGAGCTTTGCAGGCTTTCCGGGGTCGCCAGCGCGGGCCGTTCGAGCCAGCGGTTGACGCAAGCGTCCATCTGCGACATCCGCACTGGCAGGAGATGCACGGCCAGATGCAGCCGCTCGTCCAGTCGCCGGCCTACGTCGTGCAGGGAGGCGAAAACATCAAGTACCGCGGCAATCCGTTTCTGGCCGTGTGTTTTCAGTCTGCGAATGTCGGCCAGAGTCAACTGGACGTAGTTTCCAAGAGGGGCGGCCCAGAGACTTCGCGGCAGAACCTCCAGACTCGCTGCGAATCGCCCCAGGCTTTCGTTCTCCAAGCCGAGCCGGCGCACGTTGGCGCGCCACTGCTCCCAGACAAGCTCCGAAACGGCCGAGGTATCAAGGGGCGTCCCGATCCTCTCCGGCTCTTTGGCTTCGGCGAGCCCATCGCTCCCCGCGATCGTCTCGCCGGGCAAGGGTTGTGTCGCGCGGGAAAGAAGGACGACCAGAGCACTTACTTTCTTCGGTCCAATGCCTGGGGTCGCATAGAGCTCGTTGAGGGTGTAGGAAAGCAAGTCGCGCAAGCTGCGAGAGATGAGCGGCAGCGGCAAATGCCGATCGGTGGGCAGGGCCCAGTTTACTAACGGCTGGTCGAGCCGATCGGGAAATTGCGTCAACAGTTTTTTGCGAAGGCGATCGTAGCTCGCCGTGAGCCTGTAATCGACCACCATCCCCGGCTTGAACAAGGACACTGTGCCCGCTCCTCTGTGGCCCGCCGCTTCTGGCAAGCGGGAAGGGACCGCCCGAGCCGGTTCCGAGCGGCCTGGCGTCTGCCCCGAATTTCGTTGTCATTACAGTGGAGAATTATAGTCCGTTGAAACCGTGACACTATCGGGGGTTAGGGTGAACAGGCCATTTTTGCGCTGAACGAAAATAGAGAGACTTTTTCTTTTTTTTCGCCCGTCGAAGCCTACTGCCAGAACGGGCATTGTGGCACGGGGCGTTACGCCGGTTCTCGGACAGGCCTTTAGTCGGCGCGGCTGGCGAGCAGATCGGAGTACACTTTGGCGACGTCCCACATGTAATGGCCGATCTTCTGCTCGACTGCGGCCTCGATGTGCTTGCGGGCCTGCGATCGATCTCCCTGGGCGTCGTAGTAGAGCCCCAGGTAAAGCTCGGCGTAGAAGAGCCGATGTCGAAGCTCTTCGGCCGACGGTTCTCCCGCCCGCGCCGCCGCCAGCACCTGATCGGGTGCGGTCCGCCCCGCGAACAGCGCATAGATGTCCATCATGGGGACCCGTCGGTCGTGCTTGATCTTGAGCAAGTCGTCGCGGGCGGCCGCCACGCCATCGCTGCGGGCCATGCATAGAAACCGCCAGACCGAGTTTTCCACGTCGTTGCTGTCCACCGTTTGATAGCCCTCGAATTGCTTGCGACCCTCGGCGTATCGCCCGGCGCAGTAATACGAAATACCCCGCTTCCAGTGCCCGGCTTCGCACGTCGGATCGAGGGCGATCTGCCGATCAAAGTCGGCGATCGAGTCGGCAAAGCGGCCCAGCTTGAACCGCTCGCTGCCGCGATGTTCGTAGGTGTCGGCGTGGCTGGGATCGAGCTCGATAGCCCGATCGAAATCGGCCAGCGCGGCTTCGTGCCGACGAAGTGATGCATACAAGGTGCCGCGATAAAGGTGCAGGCGCGCGTCATCGCCGCTGGCCTCGATGGCCTTGGTCGCCAACTCGATGGCCTGATCGGTTTCGCCGGCCCTCCACGCTGCCCGCGACTCGACCAGGAGGCGATCGACGGGTTCCGCCCCGAGTGAAGCGGCAAAGCCAACGGAAAAGAGAATGGTTGTTGTCCAGCGAACGATCGGCATTGGAAGAACCCTTTCGTATTTCGATCTCTGTCATAACGATCGCGTTGACCACGGGCAACCGCCGGTTAGAATCGGCCCTCGATCTCTCTCCTCGGGATTAGCCCGTAATGAGCAAACGTCCCCTGACCGTGTCCATTACCGGCTGCGTCTTCATCGTCACCGGCGGTCTTTCGCTTGCCGCGGCCTTGTTAAAGCTATTCAACCAAAGCGCCGATGCGACGGGGAGCGCTCACCTCAGCGTCCGCGACTCGATGTTTGTCGCGGCGACCGCGATCTTGGCCGTCGTGGGAGGCGTTTTTCTCTTCCGCAGACACAATTGGGCCCGCTGGCTTTGTGTCGTCTGGATGGGGGGCCACGTCGTCATCAGCCTGTTGCATTCCCTGCAACAATCGGTGGTGCACGGCGTGTTCCTCGCGATCATCGTTTATTTTCTCTTTCGCGCGCCGGCGAACGCCTACTTTCGAGGCACGATGCCGCGCTAGTCGGCTCGCCCTTGGGACGGTGCATGTCTTGCGGTCCGTTTTGTTTGCACTGTCTTGAGGGGACATTTAAACTCGGCGGGTCGGCCCGACTTTCACACTGTGGAGGAAACCATGCGACGTGCCTCATTGTTCCTGCTTGCGATCCTGGTTTGCGTCGTCGGTCGCGTGCGAGCGGAAGATGCCCAGGGCGCGCAGGTGGCGGAAGGCGGACGCGACCCGCAACACGTACGGGTCGGAATCATCGGCCTTGATACCTCGCACGTTGTCGCTTTCACCAGCCTCTTGAACAAGGCCGATAATCAGGGTGATCTGGCTGGCGTAAAGGTCGTGGCGGCCTTCCCCGGCGGCAGTCCCGATGTGGCCGCCAGCCGCGACCGTGTCGCCGGTTTCACCAGTGAACTGCGCGAGAAGTACGACGTGGAGATCGTCGATTCGATCGAGGCGCTGCTGGCGAAGGTCGACGCGGTTTTGCTGGAGAGCGTCGACGGGCGGCCGCACCTGGAGCAAGCCCGGCCCGTCTTCGCGGCCAAGAAACCGCTGTTCATCGACAAGCCGGTCGCCGCCTCCCTGGCCGACACCATCGAGATTTTTCGACTCAGTCGAGAAACGGGAACGCCCTGCTTTTCCAGCTCCTCCCTGCGTTTCAGCCCGGGAATCGCCGGCATGCGAGGCAATCCGCAGATCGGCGAAGTGCTGGGCTGCGACGCCTACAGCCCCTGTTCGCTGGAGGAGCACCATCCCGACCTTTTCTGGTACGGAATCCACGGCGTAGAAGCCCTCTTTACGATCATGGGAACCGGCTGCGTCAGCGTGACGCGAACCCATACTCAGGACACCGATTTGGTGACCGGGGTCTGGAGCGACGGCCGCGTCGGCACCTACCGGGGCATCAGGTCGGGTAAGTCGGATTACGGTGCGGTCGTTTTCGGCACGAAGGGGATCGCACCCAGCGGCGGCTACGGCGGCTATGAACCGCTCGTGGTCGAAATCGCCCGATTCTTCAAAACGGGCAAAGCGCCCGTCAGCGCCGAGGAGACACTGGAGATGGTCGCCTTCATGGAGGCGGCCGACGAGAGCCGACGGCAGGGAGGATGCCCGGTCACGCTGGAGAATGTGAAGGCCAAGGCCCAGCAAGCGATCGCGTCGGGCAACTGACCCGTCCGCTCGTCGCGATCCAACGTCAGTCACCGCGGAATCGCTTTACCGCCAGTCCTAGCATCTCGCGCAAAGCCGGGTCGGTGAGCAAGGAGCGAGCCTCCTCTAGCAGTGCCCAGCGGCGGCGGCGAAGTCCCGATTCGAGCCATGTGTCGTAGACCCGATCGACCGACATGGCGAACACGGTCACCGCCAAGCGGGCGTTCCATTTGAAATCGCCGTAGCTGCCGACCGCCGGCTCGAGCAGCGTGCCTTCGATGCCGGCCTCTTCGCGGGCCTCCTTGAGAGCCGTGATGGCGTGCGTTTCGCCCGGATCGACAACTCCTTTTGGAAAAATCCAACGCCGTCGTCCCATGGAGGTGATCAGACAGACCTCCAGCCCCTCGGCGTTCGCCCGTAGTGGCACCGCGCAGGCCTGCTGAATCGGCGAAACACGGAGGTGGTCGGTCGGCACACTCATCGGCAGTTCTTTTTGAGGTTCGGTTTTGATTCTAGCAGAGTCCAGCGGTTGTTAAATCGGATAAGCGGCGGAGGCACGCGAAAGCGGCCGTGCGTCGCGAATTCGTACTGATTGGCTCATTCTGACACACTTACGATCGTTGCCCCATGTGCGTGTCGCGCTCACGGCACTCGGGCTGAGAACTTCGTGAATACCACTTCCAGCGGCTTTAAGTTGTTGCAGGTTTTGGATTTGTAGTCACTCCGCGAAAATGAATCGGTTTAGGCCGACACTGCTGGAGCCGAAAAAGGCGCTGGATTTGCTCATGTTTGCGGGCCGTTGTAGGACTGCCAAACAGATTTTTTCCGAAATACCCCGACTTCGGTGAACCGACGAGGGGGTCAGTTCAAGGAGGATCGAGATGTTAGTGTTGAGTCGTAAGGAAGGGGAGAAGCTCGTCATCGCTGATGACATCGTCATCACCATCAACCGGATCGCGGGACACCGGGTAAGCATCGGGATCGAAGCGCCGCCCCACGTGCCGATAACGCGGGGCGAACTGCAAGCCCGGCTTGTCTTGGAGGAGGCGGGGGCGGGCGCCGTTTGACAGCGCTATCCGAACATGCCCTCCCCGTGGTGCGTCCGTATGTCCAACGTCGATTCAGGCGGGAGGGACGTGCGCCAACAATCGCGCCAACTACCGATATCGTCTCCGCCCGGGTCCGAGGTTTGCGGGTGTGACTCGTTAGTTAAGTTGTTTGCCGGCAAGCACGGATTCGGCCCTGAACGGCTGCCGGCGCCGTAACAGCGGAACAGAGTTACGAGTCGGCAGCCCAGGCCGAATCCAATGGTCGGCGACCCAGACCAAGAGGAGGTAGTTATGAGACGGATGACGATTTGTGCGGCGGTCATTGCCGCGGCTTTGTGGAGCCCAACGGCATTTGCCGGCGAAAAGATCCAATTGCCCAACGGGCCGTCGAAAGCCTCACCGCAGGTGACGACGGCCGTTGAGCGCGGCGAGGTGCCGGTCACGAACGTGGACTGGGCACGCCGAGCGTGGCGCAACGGCTGGTACGGCGGCTATTCCCCTTACTACAGCTACCGGCCGTACTTTGGGACGTATGCCCCTTACTATGGCGGCTACTACACGCGCCCGTACTACGGCTACTCGTACTATTCGCCGGGCTGGTCCTACGGCGGATGGGGCCCTGGCGTGTCGGTTGGAGTTGGACCGATGGCCTACGGCCGCATCGGCGGCTGGTATTGGTAAGTCCGTTTTACACTCCCCTCTCCTAGAGAGAGGGGAGACGGTTTACTGCGGAAACAGCCTCTCGCGCAACGTTTCATCGAGCGGCGCCGCGTACTCGCTGATCTCGAAGACCTCGGCAAATTCGATCGCGTTTCCGTGCGCTTCTCCGTAGCGCTCGACAAGCTCTTGTCGATAGCGGTCGGCTTGTGGCCGCAATCGCTCAAGGTACCAGTCGCGCAGCCATCGGCGGCGGCCCGGTTCGTCGTTTGGAAGTTGATGCGACAATCGCTGGTTGAACGGCAGCCACTCAAACACCTGGGATCGATGGCAAGCCAACATGTCGATGATCTGGTCGAGGTGGTCTGCCACGTCGACAACCACATCGCCGGCAAGTGGCGCAGGCTTGGTGAAACGATCGGGGAGAAACGCGACCACCGGGTCGCGCGCGAGCGCCGGCGCATCAGGAACGAGGGCGGGCACGGTGACCAGGTAACACGCGTCGCGTACCACGCTCGCCACCGCCCGATGATCGGGGTGATAGTCGTTGGTGCGGTGGGTGAGCACCAGATCGGGCTTGAATGTACGGATCTCGCGGATCACTTCCCAACGCAGTTCGAGCGTCGGCTCCAGGCAGCCATCGTGATGCCGCCACACTTCGGCGGTCGCGCCGATGACGGCGGCGGCCGCTTCCGCCTCTTTGCGCCTTCGCTGAGCCAAACGCTCTCCGGCCTCGAGATGGTGCCCCGCGTCGCCGTTGGTGAGAGAAACAAACTTCACGAGGCTGCCGCGTGAGGCGTGCCTGGCCGCCAACCCGCCGGCCAGAAACTCGGCGTCATCGGGATGGGCCACGAGCATCAACAGCCGGGGCGGGTCACGGTCGACGGCGTTCATTCGTATCGTATGTCGTCCAGATAGAACGTGACGGGCTCGCCTTGTCCGGCCACGACCCAGGCGAAGCCGGTTACGACTCGCGCGAGATCGAGTCCGCTCAAGTCGATCGAGTACTGTTTCCACTCGTTGGTCAGGCGAGCCTTCTCGATTTGACCGCGGGCCGTATCGCGGTATCGCTTATCGGCCCCCAGTAGTCCAAACTGGAAGCTGACCGTTTCGTCGCCCCGTTCGCCGCGCGCCCAAAAGGTGAGCCGAGTCGCTCCACTCAGATTCCAGCCGCCCGGCTTGTCCCCCCAGTTGTTCGCCGGATGTTGCCACACTACGCCCCCCCAGCCTGCGGCCGCTCGATACTCGGCGCGGATGCACGTCTTTCCGCCATGCGGCTTGAGATCGCAGTCTTCGGCGAGCCCGATCTGCTTCGTTTCTCCCATCCAGCCAGTCGGAACGTAGGCGGGCTTGTCGCGCCCCGCTTCATCGTAGATGACCAGCGGCAATACAGCCTTGCGCGCGGGCCTCGCCGCGACTTGTCCTTTCACTAAAAGCGGCACGTTGGCCACGGCCGCTCCGCCTTGACCGTCGTAAACATATACGAACAGCCGGTAGCCACCCGGCTCGGCCGGCATTTTGATTTCGGCGCCGCCATCGTCGCCCCTGGTCAGGGCATCCGCAAACGCCTCAGGTGTCGCCTCGGCGTCTCCTCCAGTCCCCAAGGCTTCGGCCTCGCGGCAGAGCAGCCAACGAACCGAAAGCTTCTCGCCCTCCGGGTCGGCGGACTCGAGTTCGGCGTGGACCGTCGCGCCCGGCTCAACTTCGTCAGAGTCCTTCAGACGCAATTCGTTGATCACCGGGCAGCGATTCGCGGGCGCTTTACCCGACCACAACTCGGCCATCGCGTCGACCGCGGCCAGCTTGCTGCCGTCCGGGAGCAGCATGCCAAACCAGGTTGCCGTCGCTTCCTGTTTGTGGCCCCAAGCAAACACATACGAGCCCAGGCACTTCCCAGGTTGCATGATCGATTGCTCGTAGGCGCGCCGATAATAGGCGGCCTTCTCGGTGCTGGTCAGCTCCGCCGATACGCCCCAAGTGTTCTTGGGAGATTCCCACACGCCCGGCGGACCGAATTCCGTCACGATGAACGGCTTCTCTCCGCTTGCTTCGGCGTAGCGTCGCGCGAGTGTTGCGGCGCCGCCGTAACTGTTGATTCCCAGGATGTCGATGTTCGGACAAAGGCGGTGGACATTCTTGACGCGATCGCCGCCGATCTCGGCTACCACCGTCATCGTCGGGTGATTCGGGTCGAGCTGTTTCGCCAGAGCGGCGAGGCTGTTCACCGCCGACCAGACGGCCGCATTGTCGGCCCGTTCGTACCCCTCCATCTCGTTGCCCAGGCCCCACAGCAGGACGGCCGGGTGGTTCTTGTAGCGCTCGATGATCCGCCTCGCCTCCTGGAACTGCGTGGCGACCTGGTCGGCGTTGTTGTAGTCGAAGCCGTGCCGCTCGTGTCCCAGCCAGATGCCGACCGCCACGGTCAGCCCCAGACCCTGGGCTTCGTCGAGCTTGGCTTGCAGATGGTCGGCCCCCCACGTGCGCAGCGAGTTGCCACCCGATCTGGCAAGCAGAGCAAGCGAACCATCGCCGCCGGCGCCCCGAATGAAATACGGCTTGCCGTCGCGTATGAGTTGATACCCGTCGGCCGTGCGTTCCAGATGTACGGCAACAGGCTTGGGTTCCTCGCTTTGTGCAGCGAGTACCGACGGCAAGAAGATCGTCGTCACGGAGGCGAGCAACGACAATCGATGGCGTGTTGCAAAAAGCAGATTCATGGCTGGCAGCGCACCTTCGAAATCAAACAACGCCACCCTACAACCCGGCGATCCCGATTTCCAGCGGGATGAGCGCTAGAACGCGGGAAGCTCGTTCGCCAGTTGTAGAAACGCGGCCGGCAGCGAGCGCACCAGGTCGCTGGCGATCAGCGAGACTTCTCCCAGCTCTTCCGCCGCCAGGTCGCCGGCCAGGCCGTGAAGGTGGGCCGCGAGGCGTGCGGCATCGAACGGCGAAAGCTGCTGACACAGGAGAGCCGTGGTCAGGCCGGTCAACACGTCGCCCGTGCCGCCCGTCGCCATCCCCGGGTTTCCCGTGGTGTTGCGGGCTTGCCGCTGGCCGTCGGTGATGAGGGTGCGGTGACCTTTCAGCAGGACGACGATGCCCGCTCGGGCGGCCAGCGCGACCGCCTCCGCCTCCATCTCTTGTCTTGACATGCGTGCGCGAGCGCCGATCAGCCGTTGAAACTCTCCCGGATGCGGTGTGAGGATGCGCGGACCTGCCGCCCGCGAAAGCACGTCGGCTTGCGCCGCCAGCGCGTTCAGCGCATCGGCGTCGAACACGGCCGGCTGCTTAAGCTGCGTGTAAAGCCAGGCCACCAACTCGTTCAGCTCCGCCGATTGTCCCAAGCCCGGACCGCAGCCGATCGCAGTCGATTTCCCGGCCAGTTCGCCGATCACTTCACGGGCCGCCAGACCGATTCGTCCCGCCTCGTCGCACGCCAGACCGGTCGTCATGTACGACGGCTCGAAGCCGGCCACGATGTCCTGCGAAGTGGCGGCGACCGCCAGTCTGACCAGCCCCGCCCCGCCGCGCAGCGCCGCCATGCCCGCGAGCGAAATGGCGCCCGTCATGCCCCGCGCGCCGCCTACCAGCAAGGCGGTGCCGAAACTCCCCTTGTGCGCGTCGGGCTCGCGCGGCGGCAGTTTGGGCAGGGGTTCAGACATAGGGAACCGGGGCAGGCGAACGAGCAGGTCTCTTATCTCCCAACTTAACAAACCCGAGGCAGTCGGCCCAGCTTGCGACTCTTCGCCCGAACTTTTTCCACGAAAGATGCAAAACCAACGCGTTGAGGCAACCTCTTCAGAACCGGGTCTGCATTGACCGAGGAAGGGATTAGCAACTATTATTTGGCCGCTTTTTTGCCTGGTCACAGGTGGAGAACTGACGACGTGCTCCGGCTTGCGATACGTCCGTTGCTGCGCGTGATCGCGTGCGCCGCCTCCGCGCTGATCGTGGCGAGCCTTTCGGGCTGTGCCGCGGTCAAGGCGGCGCGCCAGCCCGACAAAAAGAACCTGGGGGTGCTCCACGAAGGGACACCGCGGCCCCAAGTCATCGCCGAACTCGGAGCGCCGACGTACACCAAGCCCAAGCCTGACGGCACGGTGGAAGACGTCTTCTCCTTCAAGCAGGGCTACAGCAAGGGAGTCAAGATGACGCGCGCCTTCGGGCACGCCGCGGCCGACGTGGCAACCGGCGGACTCTGGGAGGTGATCGGCATCCCGGCCGAGATCTGGGCCGACGGCACGGAGGTGCAGGTGCTCGTCACCTACGACCAGGACGAACGGGTCAAGTACCGCCGCGTCTTCAAGGGCCAGGAAGCATTTGGGAACCGAGCCGGCCGCTCGCGCGTGGCGGGCCGGCGCACGAAAGCGACCAAGGTCGCGGCCAAGCCGTCCGCCAGCGAGCAAACCGCTGAAGAAGCGAGCGACGCCGGAGCCAGCGCCAATCTGGCGAGCGCCCAAGACGCCGACAAAGAGCCCGCCTCCGAGCGCGTAACCCCAGTTTCCGCCACTTCCGACGACACGGCGCGGTAAACTCGGGTGGTCTTGGGCCCACGGTCCCCGCCTCAAACGAGCCGGGGACGGCTAACGCGCAACCGCAACATGCCCTATCCCCACTCGATCCGCTTGCGAGCCCCTTGGCAGTTCGAGCCGTTGGCGCGCAGCCTCGCGGAACCCGACGGCCAGGTCATCGAGAGTTACGACGACTTGCCTTTGGCTGGCCGCGGCGCGGTGCCGTCCGACTGGGGAGCTACTCTCGGGGCGGGTTTTCGCGGCCGAGTCCGTTATCGCCGCTCGTTCAACGCACCGGCGACGCTCGACCCCCACGAACGGCTTTGGCTGGTTGTGGAGGGGGCGGACACGCGGGGCGTCGTTTGGGTGAATGGCACGCGACTCGGCGATGTTCTGGGCTACGCGCTGTGGTCCGTTTTCGAAATCACGCACCTCCTTGGACCCCGGAACGAAATCTCGCTCGAAGTCGAGCTCCCGGCCGGAGAGGCCCCCCTCCGGCCAGGTCGCGAAGACCTGCCCGGCGGGCCAATCGGCGAGGTACGCCTGGAGGTGCGCTCGACGGTGTTCATCGACGGACTCGCGGTTTTTAGCTGCGGTGAACGTCGTGAACCGCGACTGGCCGTTCGTGGACGAATCGCGGGTGAAGCGACTGAAACTCCCTTGGCCGTGGTGATCGGCTCCGGCGATCGTGAGCTGGCCTATCTCGAACCACGGCCAGGAAACAGCTTTGATGCGGAGTTTCCGGCAGGCGACCTTCCCGTCTGGGAACCCGATTCGCCGGTCACCGTGCCGGTCGAGGTGAAGCTGGTAGAAGGCGGATCAGCGGTCTGGCGTCAGATCTTCGAATCGGCTTTTCGCGCCGCGAGTGCCACTGCCGACAGCATCCGGTTTAATGCGATTCTGTCCGAACACGACTATCTGGCGTTCGACCGGAAGGGGACGGCGGTCGTCCAGCACGTTCCCACGGAATGGATCGACCAAGTCTGCCCTAGGCTGGCCCATCATCCCTCCATCGTGGCGTGGTCAACCGCGGAGCAAATGGAGCCGTCGCCAGAGTCGCTCCTCTTCGGCCGGCCCTGGGTTTGAACCGGCACGATAGAGAGTGACTGCTAATTTGCCCGTTTTTCCCCTTCCGCCGGCACGGTCGTTGCGGCCGGTGCTTTCGCTAAAAGCGGGCTCATCCATGCGACCAGCAAATGCCGAAACGCCAATAGAGAAGATCGTGACGCTCATCTGGCGTCCCGTCGGCAACGTAGCGCCGCGCCGGAGAACGCGTGTCAGTATCTAAGGGAGGACCTGTCGCCGTGAACAAAATCCTATCCGCCGCGGCTTGCGGACTGCTTTTGACTGCTGTTCCCGCCCTCGCCCAGGGGCCTCGCTCCCCTCAGCGCTCGACCGTAAAACCGGCCGCGACCGAAAAGGACGCGGGCATCTCGGCCGAAAGCCTGTCGATGACGCAGATGACGCCCGAAATGTGGCTCTACACGCAAGAGCTGCGCCGGCGCGAAGATCCCAAGGATGCGGTGCGCCGCAAGGCTGAGTATCGCACGGCGGAGCGCATGCGCCGCATCGCGTCGCGTGAGTGGTTCGGGTATTCCAATTCCCGGCCCGTGGTCAACCCGGATCCCTGGACGGCCGGTTATTCGGCTCACTGGTCGGCCAACAACGCGATGCGTCCCGATCAGTGGATCGGCAACAGCCGCAGCGCAGTGCGCCGCTAAGAAGGTCCGCCTCGTCTACCGGCGTGGCCCCTCGGCGTTTCAGCCCGAAGGGCCTCGCTGGAGAGGACGTTCACCTGAGCGGTCCGTCGCAGTCACGGGAAGCGTGCTGGTTACGAGGACCCCTTGTTCTGTAAATCGGTGGCCAGCTCCCGCAGCAGACGGTGGGTTACCGCCAGATCGAGCAGTTCGGCCAGCGATTCGACGCCCAGCTTGCGCATGATGACGGCCCGGCGCATTTCCACGGCTCGTTCGGAGATGCCAAGCCTGGCCGCCATCACTTTGTTCGAGGCGCCGGCCAGGATGAACTGCAGGGTTTCTTGGTCGCGGCCGTTGAGACGGGCGATCCGCGCGTCGAGGGCGGCAAAATCGGCCTGCCGACGGCGCGAACGGGCGTCGAGCGCCAGCGCCCGCTCGATGCGGTCGAGCAGGGTCTGGCGGTCGAAGGGCTTCTCGAGGAACTCGACGGCTCCGGTTTTCATGGCGGCCACGGCGGTCGTCACATCAGCGTGGGCCGTGATGAAGATGACGGGCAGACGCTTTTCTTCGCGGATCAGTTGCTCGTACAGTTCCACGCCGCTTTTGCCCGGCAAGCGCACGTCGAGCACCAGGCAGCCCGGCAGGCCCGGCTTGTAGAAACGATGAAAGGCCCCGGCCGTGGCGAAGCCGCGCGCGGCAAAGCCCATGGTCTCGACCAGCATCACGAGCGATTCGCGCATCGGCTCGTCGTCGTCAACCACAAAGACTGTGGGCTGCGGTTCGCTCGGCAGTGTCATGCGCTCGATCAAAGGGCAAATAGAAACGGACGACGGCGCCACCGGCCGGCCGATTATCGGCCCAGATGCGCCCCTGGTGCTGCTCGATAATCGATCGGCTGATCGCCAGACCCATGCCGAGGCCGTCGGCCTTGGTGGTATAGAAGGGGGCGAACGGATCGCCTTCTCCTGCCGAGGCATCCGGCTCGCGTTCCTTGCACAGAACTTCTCTCGAAAATCCGGGACCCGAGTCCGCGACTTCGACCTGCACTCCGTCGGCGGCACGTAGGGTGCGAATCTCGATCAGTCTTAGGCCGTCGATCTCGCGCAGGGCCTGCATGGCATTCTGGACCAGGTTCACGAGCACCTGCTGAATCTGAATCGGATCGGCGAAAACGGCTGTCGGCTTGCCCCTCAAGTCGAGCGTCAGTTCCACTTCGCGGCGCCGCAATTCGGGCTCGCACAGCTCCGCCACTTCCCGCACCAGATCGTCGACATCGACGCGCGACGCTTGATCGACGCCCTGTTTCAGGAAGTTGCGCATCCGGCGCACGATGCTGCCCGCCCGGAGGGCCGACCGCTTCACCTCGCTGATTGCCCGCCGCAAAGGGTGATTCTTCGTAGGCTCCTTTTCGAGAAGCAACTCGCAGGTTCCGGCATAATTGGCGATCGCACCGAGCGGTTGGTTGAGCTCGTGGGCCAGTCCCGTCGCAAGTTGTCCCAGGGCGGTCACGCGCGACGCGTGGGCAAGGTCGGCCGAGAGCCGCCGCAGGCGCGTTTCGGCGTGCCGGCGATGGCCCATCTCTAGCCGTAGGGCCGCGTTGGCTTCTGTGAGTTGCGACGTACGTTCGGCCACGCGAAGCTCCAACTCGTCCCGCGCCCGGCGCAACAGCTCGACCAGCGCGCGATGACGCTCGTCGCTGGCCGAAAGCAAGTGCAACTGCCGCCGAATGAGCCGTGTTGCCGGCCGGACGACGAACGCATACAGGCTGGCGAGAAGTATAAGAGCGAGCACGACCGCGACCAGCGCGCCTAGCCGCAGCCGGGCGACTTGTTGCTGCGCCTCGGACTCGAGCATTGCCACCACCCACTCCATCCCCGCCAGGTAGTTGGGTTCGTGCTCCAAGATTGTATGCACCAGGGCCATCCGGGTGTCCCGCGATGTTGCTGCCGCCTCGTTTGACAGTTCGATCTCCGCGGGCTGCCGGTCAGGCGATGTGATGCCACTCTCCGCCAGCCGGCGGGCGGCCGCCCGCATGGGCGCGAAGTCGCGATCCAGATCCGCCAATGCCGAGGCAATCTGCGGGGTGGTGATCGGGCGGATTCCCCGTTGCTCGTCCCCTTCGCGCAAGAGGGCGTGCGCTTCCGACCATTGCTCGATGGTTTGCTCTAACTGGTTCCGGCCTGACTGCGGCCAGGTCTCCCCGACCCCGAATTGCAGGGCCTGCGCCTGCTTCGCCAGCTTCTGGCTCAGCATGCGCTGGCGCCCCGCCATGTTGATCACGGGCGCGTAGCCGTTGAGCCGCAACAACGACGGCTGAATCACGGCCTGGTCCGCCGCGAGCAGCGACGCGACCGCCAGAAAGACAATCGCGTAGCGGACCGCCAAAGACCGGGCCAGTTGTTCAGCCAGATCCCGCCGTTGCGTGTCCGGCCGGCCGCCGGGGGCGTCTTTGGGAGGGGGAGGGGGAGGGTTGGTCAAAGATTCGTTGAAGAGATGTTTCAAAAAAAGTCGTCCGACGTGCCGAACCTGAACCGGCGATGAAAACCGCGTTCCAATTCGCCCGCCTACGCGAACCGCACCTGGCTGTCCCGCTCCTAACTTCTTGGCAGTGAACGACATCGGCCCACATTTCCCGTCGCTTGGCGGGCGGACGCCGCAAAGGAAACCCACCCGCCTGCCGCATCCTTAGGCGAGGCTGCCCACGAGAAGGGCAGCGTCGTGCGACCGGCGGTCCGTTCGCTTCGCCTTTCCGAAGAGATCGGGGCTGCAAGCGGAACAGGTACATGCGCTGCGTTTGCTGGGGAGAAACCGAGCTTCGGCGGTGCGTCCTTTCAGACTCCCAAACTGCTATGTCCAACCCGGTCGAAATTTGGAAATCGGAAAAGCACGGCTTTGACGTTTGGCCCGAAGTCGAGAGGCACGCCGCCGCGGGCACTCCCATGAAGCAGATCGACCAGGCCGACCTGGAGCGGATGAAGTGGTACGGCTTCTTTTATCGCAAGCGCGACCTGCCGGGGCGCTATATGAACCGCATACGCCTGACGGCCGGCGAGCTGACCGCGCCGCAGGCCAAAGCGATCGCCCATCTGGCGTGCGACCTTGGCCACGGCGTGATCGACATTACGACCCGTGCCAACGTGCAGGTCCAAGGACTCGATGTTGGGCACCTGCCTGAAGCCGCGAAGCGGCTGGCGCGCGTGGGACTTTCGTCAAAGCAGACCGGGCACGACAACATTCGCAACGTCTTTGCCCATCCTTTCAGCGGCCTCATGCCCGACGAACTGATCGACACGCGCGGGCTGTGTCACGAAATCACGTCGATCTTTCTCGACAGCCGCGAGTACTCCGATCTGCCGCGAAAGATGAACATCTGCCTTAACGGCACGGAGAATCACTCGGCCCATTTCTGGACGCAGGACATCAGTTTTCTGGCGGCGCGCCGTTCGGGCGGCGAGATCGCTTTTCACGCCCTTATCGGCGGCACGCAAGGGCAGACGCCCCACCTGGCCTGGCGGCTTCCCGTATGGGTCGAGCCGGGGCAGGTCGTCGAGGTGACCCGAGCCATTCTCGACTTGTTCCGAGCGGAAGGCTCGCGCGAGAAACGAAACGCGGCCAGGTTCCGTTTTCTGATCGAGGCAATCGGGGTCGAGGGCGTGATGAACCGGCTCGAAAGCCGACTGCCGTTTTGTTTGCAACCGTGTCTCGACGCTCCGGCTCCGGCTCGATCATACGACGACCTGATTGGCTGGTTTCCGCAGAAGGCTCCGGGCCTGTGGACGATGGGACTCAGTGTACCGCTGGGGCGAATGACCTGGCGGCAGCTTGAGGGGCTGGCCGTGCTGAGCCGCAAATGGGCCGACGGACAACTCCGAACGACGCACGAACAGGGAATCGCCGTCATCAACGTCCCCACCCGCCACCGCGGCGGCGCTGCGACCGACGCGGCTGCCTTGGGCTTGAGCGTCCACGCAGATTCGCTCGACCGCAACAGCATGGCCTGCACGGGTAGCCAGTTCTGCAACATCGCGGTGACCGAAACCAAGGGGCACATGTTTCAGCTTCTGGAGAAGCTTCGCAAGAAGCAGGTCAAGCTGGAAGGAGTCCGCATCCACATGAGCGGTTGCCCGTCGAGCTGCGCCCAGCATTTCACGGCTGACATCGGTCTGAAAGGAGTACGCGTGCGCCGCCTCCTCGGCACGCGAGAGGGTTTCGACGTCTTCCTGGGGGGCGGCGCGGGGGGGCAGATCGAGATGGGTCGGGCGTACCGACTAGGCGTCGACGTCGACCAGTTGCCGGCGCTCGTGGAAGAAGTCGTGGGCGAATACTACGTTCACCATCGGCCCGGTCAGACCTTCAGCGCCTATTGGCGGGAACGTCTGGGCGACGCCAGTAGGACCGACGATGGGGCGAAAGCCGGCGAAGACGACTATCGGCCGCCGGTCTGGATTTGCGAGAAGTGCCAACATCGGCATCTGGGCGTCGATCCGCCCATGTTCTGTCCAAGCTGTGCCGGGCTGCGCCGTTTCTTCGCCAGGCTGGAGGAGCACTCGTCCGAAACGGTCGGAGTCATTACACCTCCTGCCGAGCGCCCCGACGGCTACGTCTTTGCTGCCGACGAGTCGGCGGTGCAAAGCGAGTCGGGACTCGCCGTCACGGTCGCCGGACACGAGCTGGCCCTGTTTCGTGTCGCGGGCCAGGTGCGGGCCGTGGCGGCCCTCTGCCCGCACGAGGGCGCTCCGTTGGCTCAAGGCACAATCGAGAACGGAGTCATCACCTGTCCCTGGCACGGCTGGACCTTTGACGCTTGTTCCGGGTGCAGCCTCGAGCCGGCCAACCATCGGCTCGACCGCCACGAGGTGCTCGTGGAAGACGGCAAGGTTTTTGTGAGAGTGGGCCGTGGCTCCGCCCCCAATCATGAACAACCTTCCTCAGAGCGACGCAGCGGATCGCAGCAACCGGCCGCAGCGAAGGCCGTCTGCCAGCCTCGCCCCACGCAGGCCGCGGTCGCGACGCTGTCCGTCGCCGACGTGATTCAAGAGACGCCCGATGTGCGGACCTTCCGCCTGGACAACTCCGGGCGAAAAATCCCGCTCGAGCGCCCCGGCCAGTTCGTCAGCGTATGCGCCACGATCGACGGCCGCGACGTGTGGCGAAGCTTTACGGTTTGCTCGTCCCCCGCTCGGCCCGAAGGGCTCGACCTCACCATCAAGCTGAACCCAGACGGACAAGTGTCGCGGCACTTGTTCGAGACCATTCGCCCCGGCAGCCGGCTCAAGCTCCGCGGCCCACAAGGCCGCTTTTATTTCGATCCGACACGACACGACGAGCCCCTGGCCCTGATTTCGGCCGGCAGCGGCATCACGCCCATGATGAGCATTGCCCGGTTCCTACGCGACACGGGCGACGGTCGGTCGTGCGTGTTTGTTTACGGCGCGCGAACGGCCGACGACATCATCCTGCACCGCGACTGCGGGCAGCTTGTCGCCCAGATGCCCGGCTTTCGGTACTACGTCACCCTGTCGCAGGCCGGCGCCGGTTGGACAGGAGCATGCGGCCGTATCGACGCCGAGCGCCTCGGCGAATGGATCGACGATCTGGCGGCGAGACGCTGCTTTCTATGTGGCCCGGACCAGTTTCTGGACCAAATCCGCGCCGGCCTGCTGGCGGCAGGGGTCGCCGAGGAGCGAATTCATACCGAGGCATTTCATTCCCGAGAGCCAGCGAGGGTTTAATGCCGGGTAGCTGCCTGATTTGTGGCGCGGAGGTCCCGCCCGACGGAGAACTACAGGCGAGACGCCTGCACCACGAGCTCGAACCCGCCGAGGCGGCATCGCCGCGAGATGCGTCGCCCGGTCCGGCGGACCTTCTGGCAGGGTTGCTGGCGGAGCAAGCCGACCTGTCGGCGGTAGAACGGTTTTCGCAGGCACACGACGCGGCGACCGGCCCGTTGCAGGCCAGGTACTATCGCTCGCTCCTGCCCGCCTCACCCCCCGGCCCTGGCGAGCAGTACGCCTTTGAGGTGGACCTCGATCGGTGCTCGGGTTGTAAATCATGCGTGACCGCGTGTCATGCACTGAACGGGCTGGACGAGCGGGAAACGTGGCGCGAGGTGGGCCTTCTGCACGGCGGCACGCCCCAACTGCCCATTCTGCAGCACACGACGACTGCCTGCCATCACTGTCTGGAACCGGCCTGCCTGAGCGCTTGCCCGGTGCGGGCCTACGAAAAGCATCCTGCGACGGGCATCGTCCGGCACCTCGACGACCAGTGCATCGGCTGTCAGTACTGCGTCTTCGCCTGTCCCTACGACGTGCCGAAGTACAACCGGCGGCTGGGAATCGTCCGCAAATGCGACATGTGCCGCCAACGGCTGGCCGCGGGTGAGGCACCGGCCTGCGTACAGGCCTGCCCGCACGAGGCCATCCGCATTCAGGTCGTCGGGCACGACAAGGTGCGGTCCGGCTGCGAGACCAATTCGTTTTTGCCCGCGGCACCCCGCTCGACGATCACCTTCCCCACGACCACCTACAAGACGGCGCGGCCCCTCCCCGCGAACCTGTTGCCGGCCGACTACCACTCTGTCAAACGAGAGCACGCGCATTGGCCGTTGATTGTCATGCTCGTTCTCACGCAGTTATCCGTAGGCGCGTTTCTCTTCGAGGTGGCCATTCGGCGAGCGTGCGACGGCGACTTGCTGGCCGCCATCCATCCGGCACACTCGGCCAGTGCCCTATCGTTCGCCCTGATCGCGCTCAGCGCAAGCGTGTTTCATTTGGGCCGACCACGATACGCTTTCCGGGCGCTCTTAGGTCTGGGCACGAGTTGGCTGAGCCGGGAGATTCTGGCCTTCGGTTTGTTCGCCGGCGCGGCGGTCGTCGACGCCGGCATCTCGTGGCGGTCTGCCGAGGATGCTGGACCAATCGAAAATGCGATTGGCTTCGCGGTCGTTGGCTGCGGGCTCGCCGGGGTGCTCTGCTCTGTCATGGTTTACGCCGTGACCAGGCGTGCATTCTGGCGTGGTCCGTCGACCGCGATCAAGTTCTTGCTGTCAACCGCGGCTCTTGGCGCCGCGACCGGGCTTGCCACGTCTCTGTTCGCGGCCGCCTGGCTCGAGCGGGTTTCATCCATTGCGGTCATGACTGCCTATGGCCAACCGTTGTGCGTGGCGGTGGCGTCGTCGATCGCGGTGAAGCTGGTCGTCGAGGGGGCGGTGCTCATGCACCGCGATCGAGAGTGGGTCCTGCGGCGCTCGGCTGCGCTGCTGACGGGCGAACTGGCCGCCGTGACGAAATCTCGCTTCATTTGCGGTTTCGTAGGGGGCATCGCACTGCCGAGCATCCTGTTTCAAGCCGGCCAATCACCCGAGGAGACGAGCGACCTGTTCTTGGCCCTTGTAGCAGGCGTGCTGTTCATCGCCTGCCTGGCAGGCGAATTGCTGGAGCGATATCTGTTCTTCGCCGCCGTCGCACCGCCACGGATGCCGGGAGGGGTCGGCCAGTGATGCGGTTGCCCCTGTTGGTCGATCGGGAGGGCGCGCTGACTGGCGAACTGCGGCTTGCGCCCGGCGGCTTCGGCCTGGGCCGGTTGCCCGCCGGCAAAACGCCCGACGCCACCACAACCACGGTCTGTGGGTTTTGCTCCACCGGTTGCGGGCTGAACGTCCATTTGCGGCAGAACGAAGCGATCGGCCTGACGCCAGCCACCGAGTATCCGGTCAACCGCGGCATGGCCTGCCCCAAGGGATGGGAAAGCCTGGGTGTGCTCGACAGCCCCGACCGGGCCGTCACGCCGCTGGTGAAGAATAGCCGCGGCAAGCTCGAAGCCACCGATTGGACCACGGCGCTCGGCCATTTCGTGGCCCGCTTCAAGGCGATTCTCGGCGAACACGGACCCGAATCCTTAGCCTTTCTCAGCACTGGGCAGATCGTCACCGAAGAGATGGCCTTTTTGGGCGCGCTGGCCAAATTCGGCATGGGTCTCGTCCACGGCGACGGCAACACTCGGCAGTGCATGGCCAGCGCCGTGGTCGCCTACAAGGAATCGTTTGGCTTCGACGCGCCCCCCTACACCTACCAGGATTTGGAGGACTCCGACGTGCTGGTGTTCGTCGGCGCCAACGTCTGCATCGCTCACCCGATCATGTGGCAGCGCGTCACGGGCAACCCACACCGGCCGGAAATCATCGTCGTCGACCCCCGCCGGACGGAGACGGCCATGCTCGCGACGCAACACCTGGCGCTTGAGCCCAAGAGCGACCTGGACCTCTTTTATGGCCTGGCACACATCCTGATCGCCGAAGGATGGATCGATCGCCCGTATATCGAGGCCCACACCCGCGGTTTTGCAGCGTTTGCCGCGCACGTCGCGGAATATTTCCCCCAGCGCGTTTCGTCGGCGATAGGCCTGAGCGTCGAGACAATCTATCGCGTTGCTCGCACGATTCACGAAGGCAGACGAGTTTCGTTCTGGTGGACGATGGGGGTCAACCAGAGCCATCAGGGCGTGCGGACCGCGCAGAGCATCATCAATCTGGCGCTGATGACCGGTAACCTCGGCCGGCCCGGCACGGGAGCCAACTCGATCACCGGTCAGTGCAACGCCATGGGATCGCGCCTGTTCAGCAATACGACGAACCTGCTGGGAGGACGCGACTTCACCAATCCGCAGCATCGTGAGGCCGTGGCCGCGATCTTGGGAATCGACGCGGCGCGCATCCCACGGCAAAACAGTCTCGCCTACCACGAAATCCTGGAGCGCGTCCTGTCGGGAAAGATCAAGGGACTGTGGGTTATCGCCACCAACCCGGCCCACTCCTGGATCAGCCAGCATGAATTGCATGACATCCTGGGGCGGCTCGACTTCCTGGTCGTTCAGGACATGTACCACTCGACCGAAACGGCCCGGCTGGCCGACCTGGTCTTGCCGGCCGCCGCCTGGGGAGAAAAAGAGGGGACGTTCATCAACTCCGAACGCCGCATCGGCCTGGTGAAAAAAGTGGCCCGCGCGCCGGGACGGGCGCTGGCCGATTTCGCCATCTTCCGCCTGGTCGCCGAAGCCTGGGGGTGCGGCCGGATGTTCCGGGAGTGGCGCTCGGCTGAAGACGTGTTCCGGATCCTCCAAAAGCTTTCAGGCGGCCAACCGTGCGATTTTACGGGCATTGACGGCTATCGGATGCTGGACGAACAGGGGGGCATTCAGTGGCCTTATCCGGAGCACTTTCCACCGGCAGGGAAGGAACGCCGGCTGTTCGCGGACGGCCGTTTCTTCCATGACGACGGCTGCGCGCGGTTCGTATTCGAGCCGCCGCGCCCTTTGCGCGAGCCGCCGAACAAGGCCTATCCGTTCGCCCTGCTCACGGGCCGCGGCAGCGTCGCCCAGTGGCACACGCAGACCCGCACGGGCAAATCGGCCGTGCTGCGCAAGCTCTCCCCTCGGCACGTTCACGTGGAGGTCAACCCGGCCGACGCCGAGCTACTCGGCATACGGCCGGGGGAGTGGATCTTCGTCGAATCGCAGCGGGGCCGCATCGAAGCGCGGGCCTTCGTCACGTGCTCGGTGCCCCGAGGTCAGGTCTTTATCCCCATGCACTACGAGATGGTCAACCGTTTGACCCTCGCTGTCTTCGATCCCTACTCCAAACAGCCGGCATATAAGGCCTGCGCCGTGCGGCTGAGAAAGAATCTCCATGCACCTACGTGAGTTTCGGCAGGCCGGCCATTGGCCGACGCTGCTGGCCGCCTTCCTGTACTTCGACGTGAGCTTCATGGTCTGGGTGCTGATCGGCGCTCTGGCCAACTCGATCGTGGCCGACTTTGGCCTCTCGGCGGCCGAGCGCGGTTTGCTGGTGGCCGTGCCCATTCTAGGCGGCGCGCTGTTGCGCCCCGTGCTGGGCTATTTGACCGACCGGATCGGCGCGCGTCGCACGGGCCTCATGGGTATGACTCTCACGCTTGCGCCGTTGGCGCTCGCCTGGCTGGCAGCCGGCAGCTTCAGCTCACTGCTGGCAGTAGGCCTCTTGCTTGGCGTGGCCGGAGCCAGCTTTGCCGCCGCGCTGCCGCTGGCCAGCCGCTGGTATCCGCCGGAGCACCAGGGCTTCGCGATGGGCATCGCAGGGGCGGGGAACAGCGGCACGGCGCTGGCCACGTTCTTCGCTCCGCGGCTGGCCGACGCCATCGGCTGGCATGGCGTGTTCGGCCTCGCCGTCATTCCCCTTGTGGCCGTGCTGGCCTTTTTCGCTCTGGCGGCCAAAGACAGCCCGACCCAACCGCCGGCTCAAAGTCTGGCCGACTACCGGGCTGTGGCCCGACAGCGCGACGTGTGGTGGTTCTGCCTGTTTTACGCTGTGACATTCGGCGGCTTCGTCGGTCTGGCCAGTTTCTTGAACATCTTCTTTCACGACCAGTACGGCCTGACCAAGGCCGCGGCCGGCAGTTTCGCCACGCTGTGCGTGATGGCCGGTTCATTCCTACGGCCCGTGGGAGGCTATCTGGCTGACCGCCTCGGCGGCGTGCGCCTGCTGACGCTTCTCTACTTGGCCATCGGAACGCTCTTGCTGGGGCTGGTCCTTTCGCCCTCGCTCTCTTGGGGAACATTGCTTCTGTTCGCGGTCATGGGGCTGTTGGGGATGGGCAACGGAGCCGTGTTTCAGCTCGTGCCACAGCGGTTCGGCCGGCAGATCGGCACGGTCACCGGGCTGGTGGGCGCGGCGGGCGGTGTGGGCGGATTTTTTCTTCCCACGCTCTTAGGGAGCGTGAAGCAATGGACGGGCCAGTTTGCGGGCGGATTCTTTCTCTTTTCGCTGACGACTTTCGCCGCGGCGCTGGTGCTCGTCGGCGTAAGCCAGGCCTGGGAGGGAGTGTTCGTCGGTCGCGGCGGCCTGGCGACGAAGCTCGCCATGTCTGAGACAGGCGAGGAGGGGGTGCCCGAATTGACGCCGCAAGGGGCAACGTAGACTACCTTTTCCGGCGAAAGCCGATTTGCTTTTCCTCGCCGGCAACCTATGTTTGCGCGGGGAGCGACGCTTTTGTCGCACGTTTCTTGCGACGCCCCAACGCAGACGGCCACCGTCCCACCGGGAACGGTGGCCGTTTTTCTCTAGCGCGCCCGCGGCAACCCACGGCGGCAAAAAGCAAGGGACGTCCTTGCCGGACTTACCTAGCTCGCGCCGGCGCAGTCCGCACATTCGCAGACGCACGGTTCAATCGGCGCAGCGCAGGTGTAGGCGGCCGAAATTGCCATTCCGTCGGATCGCCTCGTCGAGGTACAAATCACCTATGCGCCGATTCGCCGGATACTCGCTGATTTTTCTTGTCGCGGTGGCCATGGTTACGGGTCTGTTTCGCGGGCTACTTTTGACTTGTGCCGGCGAAATGGTCGAGATCGACGATCTGACGGGCCGCACGATTGCGACGACCTACGTTTGGAAAAACGGCTTGGGCCTGACCGTCAGCCACCTGGAAGGCGAGTTGCCCCGTATGACGGTTGAATCCGGCCTCGATGTCTCATGGCTCGATGAGTTTCCTTTGCCCTCCAGCCTTTAAGGGCAGAGAGCAGCGCCCGTTGACGGAAACGATCGGCTGAGCGGCCGACAGGGGTCGACTTGCTCGGAATCATCGTCCTTTGTTTCCGTCGACGACAAGTGCCACCGCATCGACGACGAGTCCGTGCCGAAAGCTAACGCCGATGATCGGAGCGCCGTCCCCCGTGATCGTGCGCGGCTCGCGGCGGCCACGACTGCCGATCACGTCACTGGTATAAGAATCGGAGGGATTAAGCTTGCCATTGGCTCGCACGCGCATGAACACCAACTGGATGCCATGCACGTATTGCCCGGCAAAAACCTTGGCCGCGCCGACCGCGTAGCCGTCGCGGGCCACCGCGCGCGTCGGTGACTTTTCCCCTTTCTCGCGGGCGAAAACGGGAACGATCTGCTGCACGCACGGCTGGCCCATCCATTTGGCGAAGCTGCACTCAAGGCCGTAGAGCAGCGACGTTTCGTCTACGAGCCGAGTTGCTCCCCCGCCCGGTCCGCCGACGAACGCGGTGTCCTCGCCGATGTGTGAGTTCTCCCGCCCGAAAAGATCGCGAGGGGCGAACCGCACAGGAGCCTCCAGGCTGGCGTTCCCTTCGCGCGGGATCCGCAAAATCTGCAGTTCTTTGCCGCCGAAGCCCATGGAGACCGCGACGTGTTGGTTATCGCGCGAAGCGGCGAGAAGCTGGATGAAAGAGTGCGTCGCCGTTTCCAGCAGAGAGATCTTCTTCTGAGCGGCGACGTCCCAGACGTTGATTCTGCCGACTCCGCCGGTAACCAGACGCGTGCCGTCGGCCGTGAAGGCGGCGCTCAATTGAAACTCGTGGTCTTGCAGTTTCGCCAGTTCTTTGCCGCTTTGTGTCTGCCATACTCGCATCGCGAAAGCGTCGCCAACCGCGACCAGCCCGCCGTCCAGCGAGAGGGTTGCGCATTTTGCCGACGACAACGGCCCCAGGGACGTCTGCTTTGCCACCGCTCGTTTCTTTACGTCGATTTCCATCAGCACGGCGCCGTCGGTGGCCCAAGCGGTTCGGCCGTTGGACGCGAAAGCGCACGCCTTGACCGGCCCCTGAAAGCCCGTGAAAACGCCGAGTTGCTGCCCGTTATCAATCTGCCACAGGCACACCTTCCGCTCGTGCCCGCCCGATACGGCGACCCGGCTGTCGCCGGAAACCGCCAGGCATTCGACCTGCTGCGAGTGTCCGCCAAACTGGCCGGCCTCTTTGAACTTCCGGTCCTTCGAGACCTCCCAGATCACGATCTTGCCCGTTCCGCCCGCCGCCAGCAGCCGCGAGCCGTCGGGCGTGAAGGTGCATGCGGCAATGTGACGCAGGCCACGCTGCTTGTCGGCGATGTCGGCACGGGTCCCGTCCTGGATATCCAGAAGCGTCAGGGCTCCGTCTGACTTGCCGACGGCCAGCAAGTTGCCCTTGGGTGAAAATGCCAGGGAGCTGGTCGGCCAGCCGGGGTCGCTGAAGAGGCGAGCTTCGCCGCCCTTGTCGTCGTTGCGAGCTCGCGGCCGAACCGAAGGCGAGGAGGACGCGGATCCCGTCGGTGCATCGCCCGCCAGGCCAAGGTCGCTCGCCGCCTCTCGAAAAATCGCGCCGAAGTGATCGCGTTTCATGCCGCCGCCGACGCGCAAGGTGCCCAGGCTGCGGGCCAGGTTCTCTGAGGCCGCCAGGCGTTGTTCAAATTCCGCCGGCGGCAGCCCGAATTCGCAGGCCGCCAACTTCAGGTCGATCTCGTGCTCAAACGCCGCCGCCATCGCCGAGACCGGTTCTCCGCTACGGCTGAGCACGTTGATGCCGATCTTTGTCATCGCCGCCGCGAATCGTTTCGCGTCTTCATTCAGCGCCGCGTCGAGCTCTCTTGGGTCGCGGTAGAGCGCGAGAATGTCGTCGGCGTTCTCAAAGGCCTTGCGATTCGCGCTGACGACATTGCGGATCTCGTCCGCCTTGGCGATGACGCCCGTGTAATGGCACGACATGCACGACACGCCGTTGGTGACCGATTTGTCGGGCCGCTTCGGATCGCTGACGATCTCGATCGGGCCTTTGTCGAGCCGCCGCCCGCGAGCGTCCACCAGCATGTAGCCCTGCAGACCGTTGGGAAGCGAGAAGATGAGCTCACCGCCGTCGTGCTGAAAGTATTCGCTATCGCCGCCGGGACCGAGCGGATGCTCAAAGAGGTTCTGCCGGCCGACGTTGCCGCCAAAGTCATAGCTCTTCCAGTAGCTGCCGTAGGGCGACTTGTGGCGTTCGATGAGGCGGTTGTTTTGCGAGACGCCGGAGCGGTTGAATGCGGCTCGCATCACCTGTTCCTGTTCGATGTTGGCCTCGGCGTTGACTCGCAGCAGGGCTTCCAGCTCCTGGTCGGTTCCAGGAATGCCCAATAGCGTATGGTAGAGGGGCGGCTGAGAAGCGGCATGCACGAACCAGTCGACTCGCACCAGCGGGCTCTTCGATTCCGTGGCCTCGCAACAGGCGATCTCGTCGGGCGTGGTCGCCTCAAGGGCATAGTCGTAGGCTTGTTCGATTTCGTCCCACTCTTTGCTGCTCCAGTTAAGCCGCCGAATATCAACCCGCCACACGACCCTCGCGGCGTCGATGGTCTCCGGCGTCAGCAATTCGCTGTTCCACGAAAGGCTGTTGATGAGCTTGACGAACGCGTTACGGTAGCTCTGCAGTTCGTCGTTCGAGACGCCGGCGTTGTAAAGATGAGCCAGGGTGAAATACCGCAGGAACCGCCGGTTGCGAGTATTGGCTCGGTTGAGGTCATCGAGCACCGACTTGACAATCTTTTCTTTCGCCAAGAACACTCGCCCGTCTTGGGTTGCCAGCGCGGGAGCGCCTTCCTCGATCCAGCTCTTGATGGTGGCGATGTCGGCAGCCGACGGCCGAGGCTCCTCATCCGGCGGCGGCATGATCGTGTCGTCGCTGGCCGTGAGCCGCTGCAGCAGCAGCGATTCGCGCGGTGATTCGGGCTTGACGTGGGTCCGGGCGACCTTCTCCAGGTCAAGAACGAAATTGAAGCCGCCCTCGCTCGTTCCCTCCTTGCCGTGGCAGCGATAGCAGTTGTCACGCAGCACCGCGAGGGCGGACTTCACGAGCGCCTCGTTTTCGGCGCTGGCGAACCGCGGCCGTACCCTTGTGGCGACCGAGCTTGTCGTCGGCGAGGGGGAGGTCGCCAGCGGAGCACGATCGATCGTTGGCCGGGCGGGAGAGATGGCTGGCGGATCCGGGCTGATCTCCGGGCGAGTCGGGGCCATTTCCGGCGGAGCCGGGTTGGAAATGCTGGGTGCCGCAAAAGGAGAACCGGACGGCAGCGTCTCGGTTGCGGCGGGCGCCGAGGCAAAGACGGTCGAGACTTCGTCGCTCGGTAATGGCGCGTTGGCGGCCACGTTCTGCGGGCCGGCTCCCGGTCCCGTCACGCGCATCCCGATCATCGCCAGCACGACGGAGACGACGGCGATCGCGAGGCCGCAGCCGATGCCGATCCATAGCAGCGAGGCGTTGGATCGGTTTTCGGCGGCCGCGGGCGCCGCGGGTGGAATCGGCGGCGGGCCAGCCTGGCCCGGCAAAGGTTGACGATAGGGGGGCGGCGGCGCCGGAGCCCGCGAAAACGGATCGTGCGCGGGTGTCGACGGAGCCTGCGGCCGCAACCGTATGGCAAACGTGTGCCCGCACTGCGGACATCGAAGCACGGTTCCGTCGCCGTGGTCCGCGTTCACGCCTAACGCCGTCTGACACGCCGGGCACGTCACACGTGCTTGCATCGAGAGCCTCACCTATGGCTGCCTGCTAACCCCCAGTTAGCATAAACGTTCCAACTCGGCACGCCTAGCGAAAAAGAGGTGGGTCTAAGTTGCATTAATGTCCGTGGCACCTTGGTGCCCGCGATGCGGCCAACGCCCATTCCTGCATCAGGAAAATCAAGGAACGGCAGGCGAACCGCATGCAGAGGACGGGGAGGCCGGGGTCACGGCGCCGGTCCCCGTGATTAGCCACGGATAAACGCGGATGAACGCAGAGAAGCGTTTGTTGCCCCGTCGTTAGGGTTTCATGTCGAGGTGGCCTTTGCCAGGGTTTCTCGTCACCTTTTCCACGAATTCAGTCGCTTCATCCGTGTTTATCCGCGTTTATCGGTGGCTATCCGGGGAACTTATGAAGGTTACGAACGTCCCCCGCTGGCAAACGGTGGCGGCATCGGCCATCATGAATGGACGGGCGCCGAGAGGCGCTACGGCCAGTAACGCACGGCGCGGGGGGTCGTCTGGCCACAGACCAAAACAGACCTCTGACAACGGACCATCATGCGAATTCGTTGTCCTCGTTGCCGCAATACCGTCGAAACCGACCCCGACGCGCCGCCGGAGTCGCAGCTTTGCCGGCTCTGCGGCAGCCAACTGGATTTGTCGGGGGGAACGGTCGCACTGCGTGCGGACGAATCGTGCAAGCTGCGAATTCGTTGCCCTCGTTGCCGCAATGCGGTTGAAACCGCAGCCGATCTCGAATCGCAGCTTTGCCCGGCCTGCGGGAGCCGGCTCGATTTGCTGGACGAAACGGTCTCTTACGAGGATAGGGAACCGCGGGCGCTGGGCCACTTCGTGCTCTTGGAACGGCTGGGTGCGGGCCACTTCGGCGAAGTCTGGATGGCGCGAGACACGGAGCTCGACCGCATGGTGGCCATCAAGATCCCGCGTGCCGAAACGCTGACGCCCGACCTGACCGAATCGTTCATCCGCGAGGCCCGCGCCGCGGCGCAACTGCGTCATCCGCACATCGTCTCGGTTCACGAAGTGGGCCGCGAGGGAAGAACGCTTTACATTGTCAGCGACTTCATCCGCGGCGTGACCCTGGCCAACTACCTGGTGCATCACCGCCTGACGCCGTCCCAGGCGGCGGAGATGTGTGCCACGGTCGCCGACGCCCTGCACCACGCTCATGAGGCGGGCGTGGTGCACCGCGACCTCAAGCCCAGCAACATCATGCTCGACGGCCGCAAGCAGCCGCACCTGATGGACTTTGGCCTGGCCAAGCGCGACGCGGCCGAGGCGACGATCACTGTGGCCGGAACGATCCTGGGAACGCTGGCTTACATGCCGCCCGAGCAGGCGCGCGGCGAGGGACACCATGCTGACCGGCGCAGCGATGTGTACTCGCTGGGCGTGGTGCTCTACGAGATGCTCACCGGCGAGCGGCCCTTCCGCGGCCAGCCCGATATGCTCATTTGGCACATCCAGCACGACGATCCGCCCAAGCCCCGCTCGCTCGACCGGCAGATTCCCGCCGACCTGGAAACGATCTGCCTGAAGTGCCTGGAAAAGGAGCCGCAGCGGCGCTACCAGACGGCGGCCGAGGTGTCGGACGAACTCGAGCGTTGGCGGTCCGGCCAGCCGATCCGCGCCCGTCCCGTCGGCCGGCCCGAGCGAATCTGGCGCTGGTGCAAACGAAAACCGGCGCTGGCCGGCCTCAGCGCCGCCGTCGCGGGTTTGGTCGCCGTGCTCCTCGTGGGCGGGGCCGTGTCGTACCGCCAGATCGTCGATCAGAACGCGGAGATCACCGGCAAGAACAACGACCTGACGGCCAAGCAAAACCTGCTCGCGGCCGAGCAGAAAGTCTCGCGGGCCAACCTGCACCGTTCCTTGATCGAGCAGGCCAACGCCCTGCTGGCGACGAAAGACGCCAGCCGACGGTGGCGGGCGGCCGAGGCGCTGTTGAAGGCCGCGGAAATCGACCGCACGCCCGAGGTTCGCGATCAGTACCTGCGCTGCCTGAATGCCGTCGGGTTCCGCATGCTTTGGGACATGGAGGTTCCGGACGAGCTGAGTGGGGCTTCCGCGGCGTTTACCGAGCCGCGTGGCACGGTGTTGGTGGGCGGAGCTGACGGTCGGCTCGTTGAATGTGATGTGCAGTCTGGCAGATTGCTGCGCGAACTGACCGGTACAGCGACGCTTCGCGACAAGACGTCGCCACCCTTTCTCCGATTTGCCTACAGCGCCGATGCGCGGCAGTTTGCCGTCGACGACGCTTCCACGAGCGTCTGGTCGTGGACGGCCGGTTTGGAATGCCGAGGCCGCTTAAAGGACCAGCAGGGACAAGAGGTGACGACCCGCTGTCTTGAGTTCAGCCAGGCGGGCGACCGGCTAGCGGCCGCCGTCGAGCGTGGCCCCTATGAATCCGAAATCCTGGTTTATGACTCGAAAAGCCTGACTTTGCTGGCGGCCTGGAGGGTTCCTTACTCGACGGGCGACTTGCAGTTCTGCGCCCAGGATCGGCTGCTCGCGGCGAGTGTGATGAACCACTCGGCAAGCTTCGTGAAACTTTGGCGCAGCGACGAATGGGCCGAAGCGGCATCTCTGGCGTCGGATGTTCATTCCTACCTTGGTCACCACAGGCCGTCCCATCTATCTGCGAGCCACGACGGACGCTTCCTGGTCGGAGTTGGAAACGCCGGGCACGTCCGTGTTTGGCGCCTCGATCGCGAGCTGAACGGCGCAGGGGCCGTGGCGAGTGAGTTTCTCTCAATCGATGCTCACGCGGGGCCGGTGTATTGCGCCCAGGTCTCGCCAGACGGGCGCTGGCTTTTGACCTGCGGTGTTGATGACCGGTCGTTGAAAATGTGGGCTCTGCCGCTGGGAAATCTGGCGGCCGAGGCGGCTCTGCCGTCGCTTTGTTTCGACATTCGCTGGTCGACCAGCGGACCGCACGCCCTGTTGATGACGCAAGATGGCCCGCGCCTGATCGAGTTGGCCCTTCCCATGGCGCGGGCCTATCCGCTCGCGACCTTGGCTTACCTGGAACGCTCGGCCACGCCCGACCGCAAGGCCCTCTTGAGTGGGCTTGAATTCGATTCTCAAGAACGCTGGCTCGCCTGCGGCAGCCTCGCCGCGATCGACCTGGTCGACTTCCATGAACCGGTCCGCTGGCTGCCATCTTCGACGGAGTACGACCTCGTACCCGTCGCTACGTTTGCGCCCGACGGCGAAGAATTGTACGTCGGCAGAGCGTCCGACGGTGGAACCATCTTGGAGCGGATCGGACTGCCCGCGTGCGGGCTCGTCGAGGCGACTCCGACGGATGACAAACAGGTCCGCGCGATCGTGGTTGGCCAAGACCGCCAGCCACTCGCCGCGGCGATGGATTCCGAGCAGCAAATGCTGCTCGTCGGCAAACCCGGCGGCCCCCAGCCGGTGCTACAGATCAGCCCTGAACTGCGAATGCAAAAGCCCATCGGGCCGGGGACGTACGCCCTTATTTATCCGGACCACCTGCGATTCAGCCGCGACGCCACCCGCCTCGCGCTCGTGGACGCGAGACAGCACGAACCACGAGGTTCCTTCGAGCACTTTCTGCGAGTTTTCGATCTTGGTTCACCGCCCGGCCCGGCGGAACTTCCACGCATCTCGCTGCGGAACAATTCCCCCTGCGTCGCTCTTTCCGCCGACGGCAAGCGGGTCGCAGTAGGACAGAAAGACAAGTGCGTCGTTTACGACGTCGACGCCGGCCACATATTGGCGGAATTGCAGGGATCGCAGGCGGACGTCAAAGACGTCGCCTGCGACGCGACCGGCAGGCTCGTGGCCTCAATCGGCGCGGAAGGGCGCGCGGCGTACCTGTGGAGCGTCACCGCTCCAACGCGGCCAACAGCAATCTTTGAAATTGAGGGAGTGGGGCCGTTGGTGCGCGTGGCCCTCAGCCCCGGCGCACGCTGGCTCGTCGTTGCCGACTTGCACGCGAACGTGACGCTCGTCGACCTGCATCGGTGCCGCGAACGGCTGCGCGACGCCGGCTTCGACCTGTTCTAGTTGTCCCGAGTGCAACCCGACACCGTGCACTGGTTCGGAGCTTGACAATTCCCGTAGGCGCTACTGCCTGCGTTCATGCAGCAGCGGCTGAGGTCGGTGCCGCTGCCGGCGGCCGTGCCCTGGACAGAGCCTCCCCCCATCGTGGTGCAAGTGTAGTTGACATGGCAGTTCACACCGTAAGCTTGACTTGGCGCAGCGCCACGCTCCATGGTTCTTGCCGATGGCGTTCGCAACGCTCCGGAGGACAGTTTTGGGAGGAACATAAGTCGACTCCTTGGGGATGACACTTCACTGATAGGTCTTTTGAATTCGTTCGGCTCGCAACTCGGTTCACCCCCCGCAGGCGCCCGTGGGGAATAAGCAATACCCACAGCCGTACGGGCGAATCGACATCGAGTCGATATTGCTCGGACCGCCGCACGTATTGGCAATGCCGTAGCCCGCTCGCGCGCAGGCAACGTTGTAATCGTTGGCGTCTGTGCAAGCTCTGCGAGCGCTAATGCCGTTGCTGCACACGCCTGTCACACAGCAACCGACGGTTGATGGCTGCAGACCTCGTTCGCCGGCATCACGCACGAGCCCGCGCGAGACGCCGGCGTCGAGTTTGGGAAGCATCATGGCAAGTCCTCCAAAGAATAAACAGGTTCTGTCTGCCCCTTCCTTTTTGACCACATCGCGCCCCGGAACGATAGTTAGCGACCCGCGGGGATTCGCACTGTCCAGTGCCGCACCGGGCCGACCATCACGGGCACCACATCGCTCACGTCGACCGTGAAACGGCACACGCGCCGCACCGTATGAGCCGCGACGGCCGGATCGAAGAAGTTGATCTTCACGTCCCAGCAGTCCGATTCCGGACGGCAGTGAGCGCTGCGTTCCACCTCGAACGACTCCAGTTCAAAGCCCAGCTTCACGGCATGCTTGACCGCCTCGCTGGCTTGGAAGGCATTGGTGGCCGCGAAATTCAGGGCCCGGTCTTCCGGCGTCACGCCCAGATTGCGTTGCTCGTGGTAAACCCGCTCCAGAAAGTTGTGCAGGACCGCCTCGGCACGACTATAGGCGGCCAGGTCCGGCTCGGCGTGCGGCTTGGGACCAAGCGCCTTGTCCCTCAAGAGATCCGTGCGCCAGTTGAACATTCCCCGCAGTTCCGGGACGATCACCGGAACCGACGGTCCGTTGAGCAGCCGCACCGAGCCCGCCGTCACGCCCGCGATCGATACGCTCTCGGCTCGCTGTTGTGGATCGTCGGCCGTCTGGTCGCGCAGGAAGCCACGCAGCCGTGCGTACACCTCGCTGGCGAAAGGTCCCAGGGGGTAAATCGCATAGACGGGCGTCTGATCAAAGTTCAGCGTCCAGATGATCGACTGGGCCAGATGGGCCTCGGCCGGATGGTGTTCCAGATACGTGAGCAGGTGGCGCGGGTTCATCGCCGCGCCGTCGGTGTACTGATCGAGGGAATCCCGCCGCGCCTCAGTGCCGAAATCGTAGCCCAGTTGTCCGATGACGAACACGCGGTTCGACGTCGCCCCGCCGGTGCGTGTGCCGCAGCCACAGGCCGACGGCCAAACGGCGCCGGCGGCCTCGACCGGCATGGCAACGGATGCCGACGGAGTGATACCTCCGTCGCTTGGGGCCGCTGGTTCGCGGCCTACGGCAGCGTCAGTTCGAGCTGGGGCATCGCTTTGAGTTGGTGCGCTTTGGGGCGTTACGCCTTCCGAAACGAAAGGGTCTTGTGTCATGGTTGTCATTCCTGTGGTCAGAAAGGCTCTTGCCCGCGACATATTCAAGCGGCCGGCCAGCCATCGGCGGCAGGTCTCGGCATCGTCGACGCAAGGATCGGAGGAACGCAGAAGGACTTCGCGCATTCTCGCGCCGTCGGGTTTTCGGCCGGCTCGCAGCTCCAGGCTCATCAACAGCCCGGCCACGCCCGACACAAAAGCGGCGGCGACACTGCTCCCGCTGGCCGCGATCGTGCCGCCGCCGAGCTTGGCGCCGACCAGATCGGCGCCGGGCGCGAGCAGTCCGTTGCTGCGGTATTTCGCGCCCCAGTTGCTCGACGCCAGCGGCCGGTTCTGGGCGTCCATCGCGCCGACCGCGAGCGTCCCCGATAGGGCGGCGGGAATGTGAAGACATTCGCACCCGTCGTTGCCGGCCGCCGCCACGATGAGGATTCCCCGGCGCGCGTACTTGTCGACCACGTCGGTCAAAAGCGGATAGGCCGCGCCGGACGGGGAGAACTCGCCGCCACTGATGTTGATGATGTGGGCGCCCTGTTCCGCCGCGACCGTGATGGCTCTGGCGAGGTCGATTTGCGAACAGGGAAGGACCCGGCCGTCGTCGCCATCGCGAAAGATGGGCACAACCAAGCCCCGGCAGTTGGGGGCGACGCCCGCCGCGCCGCTATTTTGTCGCCCCAAGATCAGACTTGCGATGTGTGTTCCATGAGCCAGCGCGGCGCCGCCGCCCGCCTGGACCGAGGCCAAAGTTGGAACGATCGTCAGGTTGGCACCGGCCAGCGCCGAGTGCGAGACGTCGACCGGTCCGTCGAGAATGGCGATCGTGATCCGTGGATCGCCAAGGGTCTCTTGCCACAAAGTTCGCAGAGCAGCGTCGCGGGCATAGACGACCGCTGGTTGACCCCCAAAAACGCTGGCGTCGAGCGAAAACGGCGTCACTGTCATTGTAGAGGAGCCATTCACTGGCCTTCCCTTTCCGACGCGAGCCGATCAAGTTGATTTTGGACGGGCCTTCCCTCCAAACAGGTTCACTTGTAGTCAGGGGGCAAGCGGTTTGCAAGCGTTAAGATGGGGATTTTGGGCTGCGTTTTCGGTGGCAAAGTCCAAACCCCGCTTAGCGAGTCACCGAGACGGCTGACCCGTTGCGAGTCACGGGCGAAGAGAAGCATCGAGGCCGGGAAAAGCAGCTTGCAGCACCCGCGACCGGATGGCGCGTCGCGCCTAGGAGGCGTTCTCGTCGGGCGTTTCGCCCCCCGCCTCGTCCGGCCCCTCGACGACCTCCAGCCGGTCGACGAATTCTTCCACGCCTGGAAGCTCGCCGACGAGCTTCCAGGCTACCTGCTTCATGTGGTAGCTGGGAACCCGGCCGCGGAGCGTGAGCACCCCTTCATGAAACGACAAACGCAGCGCCCGCAGCGCCGGGTAAGAACTCTCCGCGAGACGGTCGCGGGCGGCTTGAGCCACGCCGAGCGAGCGGGTCAGGCTGGGCGAGATCCTTCGCGGGGCGCTCTTAGGTTTGGGATTGGGGTCCGACGGGCTGCCCAGTGAGCGGACTTCGGCTGAACGGGGATCCGTCGAACGGCACTCGTCCGAGCGCAAACCGCTTTCCGGGTGCCTGTCGACGTCCAAGGAGCTTCTGTTGTGGCCTGACACGGCAAACGTCCTTGCCCTTTGTTGGTGAAAAAAAAAGCCCCTGCCGTGCATCGTTAACACACCAGGGGCGGGATCATGCCTTGTTGCGACGCACCCACCAAGAACGCGTCGACCTCTGCATGGTAGTGAAACTGAAATGGCGAAGTCAAGATTTGCAAAAGCGAATCGGGCGATTTCACCCGATTCTCACGAGAGCCTCACCTAATCCGATCTTCTTTTCCGGGCCGCAAAGATCGTTCCAACCATCGTGCCGATCCTGCGTCCCAGGTGGCCACGAGATTCCCCGGGTCGCGCAAAGTTGCTCGTCGTCAGGCCCGCTGAATTCCTTTTTTCTTCGCCGGCGCGGCGCTGTTGTCGGCCTCAACATCTTGTGGTTTTCGACTTGCCGCACTACCAGATTTTGTGCCAGCAGACCACTTGCATGGGTAGGGTTCATTGGTACACTACTGCCGTTGGAACATCGAGCCCAGCACGGACGTTTTTGACCACCCAGTCAGGCAGGCGCCTGCCGCCCGCCGTGTGACGTCGGACACGGCCCAGAAAGACCATTCAATCGTCGCCGGCCGCAACGGCCAGGTTTGCCACGGGTCTTTTTCAAAGGGGAGTTCTTGCCATGTGCAGTGCTGCGCGCGTCGCGCCCTATTATCAACTGCTGATCGTCGAGCTGATGGAGGAAGAGAGGTGGTTGGCGCGCATCGTTCCGGCGGAGTTCGAGACGAACGACCTCGACGTGGCCCGCACCTGGGCCCGGCACTTCAACGAGCGCGAGTACCGCAATCCGGTCGACTGCTGGGCCGTGATCCGCGTCTTGCCGGCGCCGCCGTGGGGCGCGAAGTCGTCCTGACGTCGGCCCCTTTCCTTGCGCCGGACTGGCCGGCCGACGAAAGAGACACGCTGGCACACACGACAGGACTCACGTTTGCGCGTGGTTGTAATATTCGTCGGACGAGATCAACTGCGTGATGACGAGTTCGTCAGTGGCGCCGGCGTCGAGCTCGCCGGCAAAGTAGGCGAAGGCGCCGGGGTCGGCCGGGCGGTCCAAGAACTGCTCGAACAGCTCGTTGACGCGAACCCGGTGATACTCGTCGCTGGTGAAAACGACCTCGGCCACGTCGGCCGCCGAGGCGCCGCCGGCCATCAGACCGCCGAAATACGTGAGGGCCGCCTGGTCGATCGGCCGGCCGAGCGCGTCGCGAAATAGAGCGTCCAAAAAGCCGTCGACGGTTCCTCCGCCGCGCGCCTGCCAGTACTCAGGCGAACTGACCAACGCCTGCGACAGTCCTTCGATCGTGCCCCCGCCGTAAAGGTAGCCCGCCCAATAGGTCAGCCCTGCCGTGTCGGGAGCGCGCCCCAGGTACTGCTCGTAGAGGCCCGCGACCGCATCCCGCTGGAACTCTTCGAAGGAGGCGACCTTCACCATCTGGTAGGCGACTTCGGCGCGAGATGTTCCCTGCGTGAGTTCCCCCACCCAGTAGTCGAGTCCCTGCATCTCCGCCTGGCGATGGAACACGTCGCGGTACACCTCCTGCACCCAGTTCTGGTTTGGCGTGCCAACCGTTCCGTCGGCGAGCCGCTGCTCGTGAAGGGTGGCCGGGGAGCTGACGGTGGCCGAGGTATCGCCTGTTGCCGGACCGGCCGTCTGCTTGATGCCGACCTCGACCGTGTAGCGTCCCTCGTCGAGATACTCGTGCGAGCCGGTGACGGTGTAGACGCCAGACGCGAGCGAGATGCTTCCGGCCGAAGTCGCGCCGTCTCCCCAGTCGATGGTGGCCGCAAAACCGCCGGCCGGCAGCGAGCCGTCGCTGAACGTCGCCACGGTTACGGCCGTGAGCGTGCTGAACTCGTAACCGGTTATCGAGGCGGCGGTCGGCACGATTCCGCCTCCTCCGCTCGTCGTGGCCACGTTGAGCTGCGCCGTGACTTGGGTCTTGATGCTGCTATCGGTGAGCGACTGCACGAGCACGGTGACCGCGCCCGAACCCGTGCCGCTCACTTGCAAGGTGAGCCCGCCGTTCGACAGACCGGGCAGGATGAAGGTCGGCACGCTCTGCGTCGGCTGGCCGTCGAGCCCCACCAGGCTGGCGCTCACGTCGCCGGTCGTGCCGATGATTGTCGCCGAATACGAGTCTTCTGTGTTGCCCGTGTTGTCGACTTGCAACAGGAACGAGGTGGAGCCGGGCTGGGGCAGGGTTTGCTGGGGCGGACTGAAAGCCGCCGTCATGCTCTGGCGACTCGCGACGGCCAGATTGGCGGTTGCCTGATCGTTGACGGCGGCATTGGTCTGCGAGGTGGCGATCGCCGTAAGGGGCAAACTGCCCGCAACGGCGAAGCTCGCGGCGCCGGTCGTGATCGGCACGGTTTGCGAGGCGCCGGGGGCCAACGTCACCGAGTTTGCTCCCAGCGTCGAGACCAGTCCGCCGGAACTGGCCAGCGAGAGGTTGAACGTGTCGGTCGTGCTCCCCGTGTTGGTCACTTTCAGCTCGAACGTGCCGCCCGGCGCGCCGGAGCCGGGGGTCAGCGAGACCTGCACACCTTGGGCCACGACTGTGGCGGCGCCGTTGGCCTGCGACTGGATTGTGGCGTCGGCGGTCGAGGTGGCGGCGACCGTGAACGGATAGGATTGCGCCGCCGCGCCGGCCGGCGGCGTCAGCGTGAGTTGTACGTCGCGGAAGTTGCTCACGCCGGGCGGCGCGGTGATCGACGTTTGCGAAAACGCCCCGCTGAAGCCCGCGGGAAAGAGGCCGGTAAGCAAATACGTATCCGTCACGCTCCCCGTGTTCGTCAGCGTCACGGTGTAGACGGCCGGGTTGCTCTGCCCGGCGGTCGACTGCACGGGGGTGATCGTGGCCACGACGCCGCGTGCGTCGGGTTCCGCAGGGGGCAACACCGGTTGTCCAGCCAGCACAAGCGTGCCCGTCACCGAGCCCGACGTTCCACCCGCGGTGGCCGTCACGATAAAACTATCGCTGGCCAGCGCCGCAAACGGATCGGACGTAATCGACAGGGGTACCGTCTGCTGACCGCCGGCGGGCACGGTTACCGTACCGGCAATTTGCGCCCAGCCCTGCGGCAACCCTTGCACGGCCAGGTCGTAGGTCACGGCATTCGCCGTGGGATTGAGCACCGTGACGGTGAACTGCGCCGTTTGACCCGGCTGCGTCGTCTGTTGGGCCGGGCTTAATTGCAGGATCTGATCAGCCACGACGTCCTGCTCCGGCAGGGTGACCTGGCTGGGGGTCGATTCAACGGTGAAATCGACCGTCGTACCGGACGTCACGGCCCGCGATTCGCCGGGCTGGATGTCGCTCACCGTCGTTTGCCAGGTGAGCGTCTGATTGGGATTGCCCGGATCGAGCGTAAGGTCCCATTCGAGCGTGTCAAACTGACCGCCGGGGATGATCTGCGTCGGCGGAACGCTGAACGAACCGGGAACGACCGCCACGCCCGTGCCGTTGGGCACTTCGACCTGCGCCTTGACCGGAATGTTGCCTACGCCGGCGATGCTGTAGACGAGCAACCCCCCGTCGCCGCTGGCGTAGAGATACTGCCCGTCGGTTGCCAAGCCGCGCACCCCGCCCGGCACCTCAATCTGGTCGACAACCTGCAGGTTGTTGGGGTCGCTGGCGTCGACGATGACAATTTCCGGCGTATCGGTCGATTCGCCCAGGCTGGAGAACGCGAACAGATGGTTGCCCAGCGAGATCAGGTCGTCTCCGCCGCCGCGAGCGGCCCGGTTGAGCGTCTGCTCGTGAATCAACTGCGGGCTGTCGAGGTTGCTAATATCGATCGTGGCCAGCACCAGGTTGCCCGTCGGCCCGATGTCGTCGACCGTGGTGAACGGGCTAAGCCATCCTCCCTGCGAAGCCACCACAAACGCCACGTTGCCGTCGAGGGCGATGCCGTGAACTTGCACGGTGCCGGGGACTTGCAGCGTATCAAGCACCTTGCTCGTGTTGGGTGGATCGCTATTGATGCTGTCGGGGTTGCTGACGTCGACTACCAGGATCTCGCCGACTCCCGTCTGCGTGTCGCCGCCGGTGGAGCTGCTTGCGCCGACCAGCAGCGTGTTGGCGTTGGGCTGGGCCATGCCGAAGAGGTTGTTGTTCCCGCCGTTTTGGAACAGCGGCGCCATGTCGTTCTGGGCGTTGGTGTTGAAGAGGATCGAGCCCGGCGAGTTGTAGGTGAGGTTCGACGGGTTGGCAATGTTGAAAGAGATCAGCGTTCCGTTCTGGGCCGTGATCGTGTCGCTCGACGTGTCGTAGGTTACCTGCTCGTAGGAGACGAAGGCGTGCGTGCCGTCGGGACTGACGACCAAGGAGTTGGCAAACGTGTAATTGGGGAAGAGAGTTTGCTCGCGGAACGGGGACTGCGGCGTTCCCTGTCCGCTGAGGTCGTAATCGGTCAGGCCCGAGTTTTCGTTGACGGCAATGCCCGACTGCTGACCCGCGTTGATGGCGATGAGCTGGTTGCCTGCCACGGCACCGTTCGACTGGGGAAAGGTGGATTGGGTGGTCAGGGCTTGCGGATTCGTGGGGTCCGAGATGTCGACGACGTGAACCCCTTGGTTGCCGAACACGTAGGCGTATTTGCCGTTGAGCGCGACGCCGCTGACGGTGTCGCCGTTCAGCGTGTTGCTGGAGGTTGTCGAGCTGTCGGGAAGCTGGCCGACGAGCGAGAACGAGTTGCCCAGGGCCGCGTGGCTGTCGATTGTCAGCGTGTTGGTGACGGTGCTGTCGCCAGTGGGCAAGGTTTGAGGCGACACCGTCGAGGTGGCGGTGACGGGCGACCCGATCAAAAGCGTGGCGTTCGCCGTGGCGCCGGGTATTGGGTTATTGTTGGAATCGACGACGGTTACGTGCACCGTGTACTGACCGAGGGCAAATCCGGTCGTGTCGAGCATCGGCAGGTTGACCGTCACAAGCGACGTTTGCACGGTCAGCGTCACGGGCGTGGCGGCCGAGGTGAAAACCGTTTTGCCGCCGGGGTCGGTGACCGTGTAGGTCACGCTCCCCTGTTGCGTCTGGTTGACGGCGTTGAGCAGTTGTGCCGACAGGGCGATCTGCGTGCCGGCGTTCGCAAAGGGGGGCGTGACGCTGACGTTCGACACCGACACGAACTGCTGCCGTGCGGTCAGGGCGCCGCCGGCGCTTCGGACGAGTGGGATCGTTACGTTCTCCGCGGCGGCGCTCACCTGGAAGCCCGTGGCCGCCAGCTCGCTGGTGCCCGCCTGGGTGAGCGTGAGCGCGAGGTCGGCTGTCTGCCCCGGGGCGATCGTGACCGACGTGTTGTCAAATTGGCTGGTGACGCTGGCCGGCAAGCCCGACACCGACAGGTCGTAGGTGGTCGTCTGCGTCCCCATGTTCTGCAACCGCACGTCGAAATTCTGGGCCACGCCCGGCTGGGCGACGATGCTGGAAGGAATGAGCGTGATCCGCACGTTGCTTTGTTCCAGTTCCGTCACCAGTTCGTCGAAATTGGTGAGGACGCCGCCGAGATTGACGACGGCGGCCTGGATGTCGGCCGCGCTGCTCGCTGCCACGAGTTGGTCGCGCGCCGCGGTCAGCGGGGCGACGAACTGTTCCAGGTTCGGATCGTTGGCCATCAGGCTCAGAATGCTGGCGAGTGCCGCCAGCGCCTGGCTCTTGTAGGCGACGTTGGTCGGGGTCTCGACAAGGTTCGTAAGCGCCGTGCTCAGATCGCCGAGCCGGGCCGCCAGGTCGGTCATGCCCAGGGCGGTGGCGGTGGTTGAGGCATTCGCGATCGCCGCGGCGCCGGGAACGGCGACCTGGACAGGAATCACCAACGTCGTAGGTGTCGCCACGCCGGCCACATTCAAGCCCGGCAAGGAAAGCGTCTGGTTTGACCCGCCGGTGGCGAACTGGACGGTTGCGCCAGTCGCCACCGGCTGTACCTGGTTGGCCTGCAAGTCGCCGATATTCGTCTGCCAGGTGATCTGTTCAACCGCGCCCGGCGCTAAGTTCAGGGTCCAGGTGAACGTCTCGGCATCGGCGCCAGTGGTCGTACCCGTGGGCAGGATGCTGAACGACGCTGGCACAACGCTCAGACCATGGGTCGGCACAGTGACCGTGACGGTGACCGGAGTCATAACAAGCGCAGAAGCCTGATAAACGCTGAGGCCATTGGGAGACGCGGTCAACAACTCGCCACCCACCGTTGCCAGGCCGGCTGCGCCGAAGGAAACGGACAGGTTGCTGGTCGTCAAATTGCTTGGATCACTTGCATCAACGCACAGAATGGCGGGGAGGCCCTTTGAAAGTGTGCCGCTCACAGCGAATCGCCCGTCGCCCAGGTCGATCGCCTGAATGGTGCCGGTTTGGCTGGTGCCGACGGTTGCGAACGTGTTTTGCGTGACGACAGTTGAGCCGATGATCGTGGGATTTGCCGGGTTGCTGATGTCGAGCAGCGTCAGCGTGACATTGCCCGAAAGGCCGATGTTCGACGAATTGCCGAACGGGCTCGTCCAGCCGCCCGTGCTGCCGACGACCAAAGCGTGCGTGCCGTCGACTGCCACGGCTACGGACTGTACGGTTCCCGGAATGTCTAAAGTAGCTCCGACATTCCATGCCGGAGACGTATCGACGACCAACAATTGACCCGTCCCGGTCTGCGTGTTGCCGCCTGTGGAACTCGAACTGGTTACGTACGCGATCTGGTCATTGACCACCACGGTCTGGCCGATGTTTGCGGCGTGACCGTCGGGCTGGGGCAGATCGTCGAACAGCGCTTTGGCGATCGTCGGCACGGCCGGGTTGCTGAAATCGACTGCCACTAGATTGCCAACCTGCGAAGTGACCGTGCCGTTGGCATCGTACTTGATGCCGGAAGTGGAGAAATATGCCGTCGTCCCATGGACTGTCATGCCGTTCAGCATGGCGTAGGGAATGCTCATCGTCCTGACCAGGGTCGGGGTGTTCGGATTGGCCAGCGAATAGATGAGCAATTTGAAACCGCCGTTGTTGGTCGGATCTTGCGAGGCGACGAGCAGATCGCCGCCGGCGACTTGTACCAGGTTGAGTCCACCCAGGTTGATATCCGAACCACCGAAGGTGGAAAGCACGTTCGGGCGGGCAGGGTTGCTGATGTCGACGACGCTGAGGTCTTGGCTACCTGCCACGTATGCCAGGCTGCCCTTAACAGCTACGCTTTCGCCGGTGCTATCCGTTTGCACGTTTCCCAACAGGGCATTGCTGGCAACGGTCATCGTCTCATTACTGGTTGCCGCCCCCGGCGTCTGGTTATCGGCATCACTTGACAGACTGGCGGAGACCGGGAGGCCCACGACAAAGTTGCCCGTCCCAGTCGCGCCGGGGATCGGGTTGCCGGAACCGTCGGCGACCGTGACATGCACGGCATACTCGCCCGCGATAAAGCCACCGGTGCTAAAATCCCCCAGATCGAGCGTCGCGACCGCGCTAATCGCCGATAGCGTGACCGGCACGCTCGTCGAACTGAACACCATCGCGCCTTGCGAGTTGGTGACAGTAAACGACGCCTCTCCCTGTTCTGCCTGGCCCACCGCACTCAACACGTCGGCCGAAACATCGAGGCTTTGCCCGGCGGTAACAAACGTTGGCGGCGCAGATGTCGCGCCTGCCGCGTTCCCTGGAGCGGCCGCAACGGCGGTTATCGCATTTACCGACAGCACGGAAACAACCTCCTGCGCCGCTGCCGGCGCCACATTCACCGTGGCGTTCAAGATTGAGTTGAGCGGCGTGTTCGAGTCGGGGGTGAGCGTCGCAGTCTCTGTAACAAATTGGCCGACGGGGATCATTCCCACTGAGTTGAGCCCGCTGATCGTGAGGCCGCCGTCGGTGGTTATGGCAAGCGCCGGGTCGTAAGCAACGTTGCCCACGTTCATGATTGTCACGATGGCTGTCGTAGCCACTCCCGGCGTCGTGGCCACCTCTGCCGGCGTGCTCGTGACGGTCGCGGCTTCGATGGCGGGCATCGTGAACGAAACATTGACCGAATGCGTGATCGCCGGGTTCGTCGTGCTGGTCGCGGTCACCGTGAACGACAAAATCGTCCCCGGCGGCGGCAGTGTTGTGCCCGCCGGCTGCAAATAAAGACCCACGATGCCCGTATCCCCGGCTGGCACCGTCACGGACGCATCGCTAGCGGAAATCGTGAAGCCCGCCGGCACATTGGAGAACGCCAAGTCATACGTATCCGCCGCCGGGCCCGTGTTGTGCATCGTGGCTCTGAAGGCGCTCGGGATTTCGGCACCGTTGAAAGGAACGGAGAATTCCGTATCCGGCATAACGGCCAACGTCATTCCCGGCGAGGTGGCCGTTACCGTGATTTCGACTGTCGTTTGGGAGACCAGATCGGGATTCGTGGTCGATTGGGCGATGATCTGAATTGGATAAGTGCCGGCTTGGGTGCCGGGCGCAGGGATGGCGGTCACCGTGCCGGTGTCGTCGATCGTCACCGTCCAGCCCGTCGGCGCGTTGGCAACAAGGTCGTACGTATCGGCAAAGCTCGTTTGCAAAGTGCTATTGAATGACACAGATGTGTTTTGGTCAGTCGTGAGCGCCACCGAGCTTGGCGCAACCGTAAGCAGACTGCCTGCCTGGCCGCTAAGCGTCACCGCGTCAGTGCCGTTTCCATCGGCCGCCACCTCGATTGCGCCGTTGTACCCCGTGACCGTTGTTACGTTCGCAGGATCGATCACAGCGCCATTGACGCTTAGGCTGCCGGCTCCGGGACCGATTTCCAGAGCGCCGGCCGTCGTCGAGATCGACGCCGATCCCGCGAAGGTTGGCGACATCGTCAAGCCCTCACCGAAGAGCGTTGCTGATGCCGTTGTTATCGTGTACGTGCCGGCCGGCAACGGCTGTCCATCGAGCGTCAGATCGCCTGCTGGCACTGTCAGCGTCATTGCAACATCGCCCGTGACCGTGGCTGCATAGCCGCTCCAATTGCCGCTCACCCCAAGCGTGCTCTCCGCTGGGCCGTAGAACGACAGACTGCCTGTCCCGTTGACGGCGTAACGCACATTGCCTTGGATGGTTATTCCTCGCGCGCTCTGTGCCCTCATGCCGACGACGCCACTGCCGACCGGCTGGCCGCCGACGGAAGCCACGCTCCCCGATAAGGCATTTAATGACGCGACTGACAACGCCGTGGTCGTGCTTGTCGCCCATGTTGCAGCTAGAGGACCGGAGACGGCGAGCGAGCGGACCGCCGATTGTGCGGTAACTGTACCGGCTGACAATGAGGCGAGCACGCCGACGCGCTTTACTTGTGAATTCGCCGGAGGAAGTCCAACGGTCGATATGCCCGCGTTTAGAATCCCATTGGGAAGCGGCGGATCCCTGGCGATGAGTACGCCAAGCAAGGCACCCGCGGCGCCCTGGCCGAATCCTGCCCCTGCTTTGAACGCCGAGGCGACCGCCGGCGACAGGCCCGCAACAATCAGTGCATCGATGCCTATCGCTTTGCTCACGATCGCCTCCGATTCGGCCAAGACCGCTAATTCGGTGGCTTTTCTTGAAGGCACCCCTTCGACGCTCACGGTCGGATGAATGCCGAGCAATGCGTAAAAAGTGAGTACCTCAACGTAGGCGCCGCCCGTAAGGCCGGCAAGAAACGCAACCGCGGTCGTTTCGTTTTTAATCTTCGTTACGAACTGAAAAACGTTCTTCGCCAGATTCAAGACCCACTCTAAATCGGCCCCGTGGCTTCCGTCTTCGAGCACGCCGGTAGCGGCCCCGGTTGCTGGATCGACTTCGTACCAACCCACCGTCGTGGTACCATTGAGAGTAACGGACCGCGCCGGAACCAAGACGACCTTATCGGAGTCGACTGCTGCGGTGATCCGAGCCTTTGCTTCGGCGGAGATATTAAGCGAAGCGAGGTTTGCCAGGTTCGACGCGCTCACGATTACGAGCGGAATGTTTTGCTGGGTGGCGGCGTCGAATATTTCGCTCGTGCTAATCGTCGGAGCGACGGCGGAACTCTCGCCGACACTCGATGACATTTCCCCCGTCATGCCTTCCAGGACCGACTCGATAATGCCGCGTTGCAGGTTGAAACCAAACGCCGCGCTCGAGGCCTGCGCCGCCGCAGAAACAACTCGCACCTGGTCTTCCATCAAATCCAGCGACAGGTGTGCCTGGGCGGAGCCGTCCGGCTGATCGCTGAGAAACGCAGAGGCCACGACTACGCGCGGACGGTCGTCGTAGGCCACTACATTCGACGTGTCGGCGAGGGCCGAAGTGTTCGCGTCGGACTTTGCGGCAAAGGAAAGCGTCTCCAAAAGCGGCAAAGTTTGGAATGCCTCCACGACCGAGTCCGCTTGCTGCGAAGACGCCGATGCATCTGCCGTGGGTGCGTTCGCACCTTGCTGCAAAGCTGATGAGTCGCTAAGCAGTGTCGGTAGACGGCTCGCTGCCGAAGTCGCATACGCGAGCGCCTCCGGCTTCGCATTGCTCATAAAGAGGCTTACGGTTGTTACGTCGAGGTTTGTAAGGGCAGGCGGTGCGTTTGGATCGACGCTAAGAGTTACCGCGCCGCCGTTCTGTCTCGCTGTGTAGCCGATGCGATCGAGAATCGTGTGCGCGAACGTCTGTGGCGATGCGTTGGGGCCACTCAAGGTAACGTTGAGGAATAAGCCGCTGAGCACTTGGCTTCCCAGCGGAAAAGTGGTCAGCACTTCCTGATAGTCCGTGCCGTGAATAAGCTGGTCCTGATGCGGGTCTGGGTTCGCCGCGTCCCCGACATCGATGTACGGAGAATAGGTATAGGTCGTAGACGAAACCGACAAACCCGGCGGTTCGGAGGCATTGACAAAATTACCAATTGACAGCGGCTTGCCGACCAGGTCGACGTCATTAAAAGTCTGGTCCAGGACGACTGTGTCGGTGAAGGGAGATGTGCCCTTCGCAAACGCCGCATCCGCTTGGCTATAGATCTCCGCCGTGAGCCGAACCTCTGTTTTCTGCCGCAGATTGTCGGGCACTTTGGTAAAGCTGTTTGTGGAGGCCGTCGCGGCCTGGCCGAGCGGCTGGCCGGCGAACTCGGGATCGGCGTTGGTCATTCCGCTGCCGGCGTCGTATTGAAACCAAAAGTGGTCTTCGGTCTCCAAGAGAAGCTGCGGATCGTGTGTCGGATCGGAGGTTGGAGTGCCGGGCGATAGGTAGCCAACGTTCTGATAGCTGGCTGGGAACATCGAGAGGATGAGCTGCTGCGACTGGCTTGGAGAGAGTGTCCCCTCTTCGTACTGCGCTGGAATGCCGCTGGCGCGCAAGAGCGCGACGCCCAAGCTGGCGTCGTCGAGTGCGTTGCCGGCGTTCGACCAGAGCGTGCCTCGCGCACCCCGCAGGCTGCCGACGTAAGAGTTGTAGCCGATCTGCGTTTGCAGGAAGCCGTAAATCCGGGTCGGGTCGTAGTTGAGCTGTGCCGCTTCTTCTTGAATGTAAGGATCTGCCGTGTTGGCATCGGGCGTGCTGGCCAAGAGCGCAGGGGCGATAGCGGTGGCTCGCAGCACGGCCGGCGCCGTGGTCCAACTCACCAGCCCCGCGTCGAGCGTGCCGTAGGCGGTTGCGCCCGTGTCGAGCTGTGTGGGGATCGGATTCGTCAAAGATACAGTCAGGGTGACGTTGGCGCGGTCGAAAGGCTGGATCGTCCCCAAACTCCAGGCTAGCTGTTGGCCGTTCTGGTCGGGCAACTGCGAGGCGCCGGCAAACGTCACGTCCGACTCAAGCGTATCGGTCAACAACACCCCGCTGATCGGATCAGCGGCCTGGTTGTAGACTGTTAGCGTGATCGTCTCCTGGTTGTTTTGCACGTCGGGCACGTCGTAGGCCGACAATGTACGTCCCACCACGATCGTCGGCGGCAGACTGCTTGGGCCGCCGATATCGAGCATCAGCCGGTTTTCAAGCGATTCCACCCAGGCCGAGCGAAACCCAAGGCCAAGCGACGGCCTGCGTCCACTCGGCAGGAATCGACGAAGCCCCCGGCGATTGCCACGAAAACACCCCATGATCTGATATCCCTTGGCTCAATTCCTGCAACCGGCCCTTAGAAGGAAGTGCGCGAGCCGGCATTTCCTGTCAGCAGCGCCAAGAAATGCCTCCCTCTCCCTCTGGGAGAGGGTCGGGGTGAGGGCGGCTGGAACCAGAGAACGGCCGAGACCTTTGCCCTGTCTTTGCCCCAACATTGGCGCAGGGAAAGACGGACAACCCCGACGGGGGTGGGCGAGGGGCATGCGTTTCGCGATCGAAGCGCTATCAGGCGAGCGTCAGCGGGTGAGTCCGTCGTCAAGACGGGGCGTCGTCCGGCCCGGTCCGGTTGCCTGACCTGGCGGCTCACGCCTCCCGCTCGCCAATAGTGGCGGAGGTTATCTTCCGTCCGCCCATTACTTTGGCAGCGAGTCGCGCCACGCCTGGTAATCCGTCGTGGCACGCAGCGCCGCGAGCTGGAGATCAGCTTCCAACTCGGCAAGCCGGCCGGGCGCGGCTAACCAGCCGGGTTCGAGGCGCCGCAGACAGCCGAGGGCGTGGGCGGCGTACTCGGACTTGATTTGGCTTGCATCCCCTGCCGGCGACTGCATGTCGCGGTCAACCGCCTCCATCGAGCGGGAATAGACCCTCGCCAGGTGGACCAGTTGGTCTGCCTTCAGGCCGGCGTGCGAGGCGATCTGGTCGGCCTCGGCGGACGCCGCCACGTGTGCGCCCACAATCGCTCGCTCGAGCGCCCGCTCCGAGCGGTAGAAATCCCGTTCGGCGCCGGCCGCTTCGTCGATCGCTTCTCCCCAGGCCGCGAAAGCCTCGTCGGTGCGTTCTGCTCGGCTCAAACACCAGGCTTTCAGCCTGATCGTTGCCGCCAGGTTGGCGGCCGCGGGTGCCAGCGGGTCTTGCGACTTGATGTCGCGCAGTTTGGCGACCGCCAGCCCGCAGTGCTCGATCGCCCGATCAATTTGCCCTCTCTCGAATTCCAGCAGCGACCAGCGCCGGTGCACTTCGGCCAGCGCCGCTTTGATCGCGATGGACTGCGACCCGTCGATGCCGGCAATCCTTTCCGCCTCGCCCAAGCAACCCTCGGCCTGCTCGCGCTGCGATTTCTGCAAGTAAAGCCACACCAGCCGATTGGCAGCCTCGGCGAAGCGAGCCCGGTTTTCGTTGTCGAGGGGCTCACGGACGGCGATCTCGCGCCGCACCGCCAGCGTCGCCTCATATTGTTCTTGGGCTAACTCCCCGCGGTCACCGTCCAAATAGAGCCACGCCAGAGCCTCGCGAGCGTTGGCCAGCCGGTGCCGGAGACGCTCAAACGGCGCGCCGGCGGCCAAAAGATCCGACTCCATGTCGATCGCCCGGCGATACGATTCCTCGGACCGGGCCGCCATCTTCAACTCGAATTGAGCCATCCCCATCCAGTACAGGCAATGAGCCAGATGGTAGCGGACTTCCTGGTTTCCCGGCTGCTCGCCCAAGATCGATTCGAGCCGCTCGCGAGATTGCGCCAGGTCTTCCAGGGCCCGTTCAGGGCGCCCCTGGATCAGGTGCACGCTGCCCGCATACGAGAGCAGCATCCCCTTGGCGAGCCGCACGTCGGAATTCGATTCGTCGGCGTTTTTCAGGGCGCCGTAGAAATACCCCAGCGACTTCGTCCAGACGCGGTCGTTCAGTTCCCGCCAGGCTGGCGAACGCGAAGATGCGTCGCCCAGTTCACGGATCACCTGGTCGAGCGCCTCGTAGCCCTGCCGAAAATTGAGCATGGCCTCGGCTTCGCTCTTGTTGGCCCGTTCGACCTCGGCGCTCAGACGCCGCACGTGCCACGTCGTGCCGGCGACGCCGGCCGAGACGGCGAGCGCCCCCAGCGCGACCAGTCCGGCCGCGGCGGGGCGACGGCGGACCCACTTGAGCAGTCGTTCGGCGGCCGGCACCGGACGGGCACGAATCGGCTCGCAGGCCAGCAGCCGCTCCAGATCGTCGGCCAATTCGGCCGCCGTCGCATAACGATGACGAGGTTCTTTCTCCAGGCACTTCAGGCAGATCGTATCGGCGTCGCGCGGCAAACCGGCCCGGTAGCGGCGCGGCGGCACCGGCTCGGCCGTGCGCACCAGGTCGAGCGTTTCGGTAATCGTCGACCCTTGGAACGGCCTGCGGCCGGTGAGCGTCTCGTAGAGGATCACGCCCAGCGCGTAGACGTCGGTGCGGGGGCCGATTCCCTCCCCCCTGCCGCCGGCTTGCTCCGGAGCCATGTAGGCCGGCGTCCCCACCAGCGCCCCGGTTCGCGTGCAGCCTTGATCCTCGTCCAGAAGCTTGGCCAGCCCAAAGTCGGCGACCTTGGGGACGGCCTGTTCCCAAAACGATTCGCCGGTTGGAGTCGCCGCCCCTTCGTTTCCGCGTACCCCGACCGCCAGCAAAACGTTCGACGGTTTGAGATCTCGATGGACCACCCCCTGGTCGTGTGCGGCTTGCACGGCCCTGGCCAGGGTAGCGACCAAGCGGCAAGCGGCGCGAACGGGGAGCGGTTCCCCGCTCAGACGCCCGTCCAGCCTGCCGTCGACGAACTCGCAGGCAATGTAGGGGCGGCCATCTTGTTCCCCCACATCGTACACCTGCACGATGTTCGGGTGCTTGAGCCGCGCCATGGCGCTCGCCTCGGCACGAAAACGGGCCAGGTCGTCGGCGCCGATGTCTCCTTGAATCTGCTTGAGTGCCACGACGCGGTCGAGATGGACCTGGCGGGCGCGGTAGACGACGCCCATGCCGCCGCGTCCGACCATCTCCAGAATTTCGTAGCCCGCCTGGAGGCGCAAAGGGGCGTGCTTCTCGGGTTCGGCGCCGCGGACGAGCTCGGTTAGCGAATCGCCGGGGGCCTGTTCGACACGCTCGCGACAATCGCCACAATCGGCCAAATGTCGCCCGATCGCGTCCAGTTCGGCCTCCGGCAACGATCCGAGCGCGAAGGCCCGCAAGACCTCGTCGGCGGGGTGGCGGCGATGCCCGGCGTCGACCGAAGGGTCGCGAGCCGAGCCTTCAAGAGCCGTGGGCAGACCGGCTATCTTTGCGGCCTCAGACATTGTCCAGAAGCAGCCGCCCTTCGCTGCGCAAGCGGGCCAGCACTCGCGACTTGGCCAGCATGGCCGCGTTCACGGAAATTCCCAGCTCCGAGGCGACCGCCGACGGCCGCTCGCCGTCGACCGCCTGCCGGCGGAACGCCAGCCAGGTGGAACGAGAAACCGACGCTTCGACGAGCCTGAACAGCTCCTGGATCAGGTACCGGTCGTGCTCGCGATCCCAGTACTCCTCCAGACCCGCGGCCGGGTCGTCGACGGTTTCCCACGACACGTCTCCCGGTTGTCGCGCGGCAGCCGTTCGGCGCGACCGCCAGTAGCGGCGCACGCGGTTGATCACGATGTTCCGCATCCAGCGGCGAAACGCCCCGGCCTGGCCGTTGTGCTCGAAGTCGGGCATCTCCTGGAACAAGACGGCCAGCACTTCCTGACGCAAGTCGTCGGCATCTGTCTCACCGATGCCAGCCTGCCGCAAAACACGCTGGAGCCAGGGGTTGTAGAGCGAAACGAGCCGCCGCCACGACTCTTCGTCGGGGTTCGAGCGCAAGCGTTCGAGCAGGCTGAGAGGAGTGACGGTCATAAACTGCCGGGAAATGAGTTCACGAACCGCAATCGCGTCGAGCCTCCCTGCCGATTCGTTGGCAACGCACGAAAGTCACCTTTTTCCATTTTCTTCAGGGCTTGCCGACAGGGCAAGCAAAATGCTCGAACGCTCGCTACCAACCGAACAAAGCGATCATTTTACGTCAAATTGGTGCGCCTGCGGGAGTGCTGCCGATAAGCCAAAGCAGTCAGCCTTTCACGGTATGCCCCGAGCGACAATGAGCATTCCAGCACCGCACTTCCTCCTGTTCAGCGAAGCCAGGGGGAGAAAGAGGCAGGGCGAATGGAGGTTCGTCCTGCAAGCGGCCGACGGATCGGCGACTTTCGAAGCCAGCGATGCCGAACCCGACACCGGGGGCGAGCGCCTCGAGCTGCTGGCGGTCATTCGGGGGCTGGAGGCCCTCGACCAGCCCTCGCACGTGACCCTCTTTACTCCCAGCAAATACGTCAGCCGCGGCATGGCCTACGGGCTGGAGGAGTGGCGCCGCAACGACTGGACCTGGGAGTGCTTCGGCGAGATGGTGCCGGTCAAAAACTCCGACCTCTGGCAGCGGCTCGACCGGGCGCTCCACTACCACACCATCGAGTTCCGCGTTCGGCGAGCCGACGAGACGCCGGAAGCGGAGAGCGGTTTCCCGGCCGACGCCCCCACGCCCGCCAGGGCGGCCGTCGGCACGACCACGGCAACCGTTAAGAGCCATTCCCGCCGCAATAGCCGACGCGCCTCGGCCCAGCTTGGCCGATCGCTTCGTGAGCTGGGCGAAAGTTGGAAGCTGCGGCTTGGCCAGCTCGGAACGGCTTTCCTGCCAAAGCCTTGGCTCCAATAAACGGCCGCTTGCCCGCCCTCGGATTCGGCTCATCCCAGTCGTTATATTTTGCCGCACTAGACGAATCTTCCCCAAACACCCACAATCGCTTCTAACAAGGAGGTACTCGTGCGAACGAGTTTACCGTTGGACAAGGTGAGCCGGCTGGTGGAAGGCCGGTCGGAAAACCCGTTTGAGCTGCTCGGACCGCACGAGGTGGTCGAGGCGGGGCGTCGCGCGCTGGCCGTGCGCGCCTTCCTTCCAGACAGCAGCCAGGCTTGGGTGCTTGACGCCGACCACGGGCAAGCCCGCCCGATGCGGCGCATTCATCCGGCCGGTTTTTATGAAGCGATTTGCCCGATGAACGAAAAAAGCAATTCCAAGCACTACATGCTGCAGGTCGCCGACCAGCGGGGCAACCGGGCCACGCTGCACGACCCTTACGCGTTTCCGCACCTGCTCTCCGACTACGACCTCTACCTGCTCGGCGAAGGGCGGCACTGGCGGAGCTACGACAAGCTGGGCGCCCAGCTTCGCACGGTCGACGGCGTGGACGGAGTGAATTTTGCCGTGTGGGCACCCAACGCCACGTCGGTGAGCCTCATCGGCGACTTCAACGGCTGGGACAATCGCCGACACATCATGCGCAAGCACGTTCCCAGCGGCTTTTGGGAACTATTTGTGCCCGGCCTGGGCGAAGGGACGCTGTACAAGTACAGCATTCGACATCACGAACACGTTTACGAAAAGGCCGACCCATATGGGTTCGCGGCCGAAGTGCCGCCGCGCACGGCCTCGCGCGTCGCCGACCTCGCCCGATATCACTGGCACGACGACAAATGGCTCGCCGAGCGGGTCCAGCACAATGCGTTCGACAAGCCGATGTCGTTTTACGAAGTTCACCTGGGAAGCTGGAGGCGGCCCGGGGACGACCACTACCGCTATCTGTCGTACCGCGAGCTGGCGCACGACCTGGTCGATTACGTCAAGAGCATGGGCTTCACCCACATCGAACTGTTGCCCGTCAGCGAGCACCCGTTCTCGGGAAGCTGGGGCTACCAGACGATCGGCCACTACGCGCCGACCTCGCGCTACGGCACGCCGCAAGACTTCATGTACTTCGTCGATCACTGCCACCAGAGCGGTCTGGGGGTGATTCTCGACTGGGTGCCGGCCCACTTCCCGCGCGACGCCCACGGACTGCGGATGTTCGACGGCAGCGCCCTCTACGAGCACTCCGATCCGCGGCAGGGCGAGCACAAGGACTGGGGCACGCTCATTTTCAACTACGGCCGCCACGAAGTGAGCAACTTCCTCTTGTCGAACGCCCTCTTCTGGCTCGACAAATATCACCTCGACGGGCTGCGGGTCGACGCGGTGGCCTCGATGATCTATCTCGACTACAGCCGCAACGAAGGGGAGTGGGTTCCCAACAAGTACGGCGGCCGCGAGAACCTGGAAGCGATCGATTTTCTTAAAGAGCTGAACATCCAGACGCACTTGCAGTACCCCGGCGTGCTCACGATCGCCGAGGAGTCGACGGCCTGGACGGGGGTTTCGCGCCCGACTTACGTGGGCGGCCTGGGCTTCAGCCTCAAATGGAACATGGGGTGGATGAACGACACGTTGCGTTACATGAGGCATGAGCCCATCCACCGCAAATATCACCACGACGAGCTGACGTTCAGCTTGATCTACGCCTTCCACGAGAACTTCGTCCTGCCGCTCTCGCACGACGAGGTGGTTCACGGCAAGGGGTCGCTCTTGGACCAGGTGCCTGGCGACCTCTGGCAAAAGTTTGCCAACCTGCGGATGTTGTTCAGCTACATGTGGACGCACCCCGGCAAAAAGCTGCTCTTCATGGGCGGCGAGTTCGGCCAGTGGAACGAGTGGAACTACGACACGAGCCTGCAGTGGGATCTGCTGCGCTGGGAATCGCACCAGGGGCTGCAGAAGTGCGTGTCGGACCTGAACCACCTGTATCAGCGCGAGCCGGCCCTGCACGAAATCGACTTCGAGCATCAAGGCTTCGAGTGGATCGACTGCCACAACGCCGACGACAGCGTGCTGAGCTACGTCCGCCGCGCCAAAAACCCGGCAGACTTTCTGGTGGTGGTCTGCAATTTCACGCCAGTGGTCCGCAGAGGCCATCGGCTGGGAGTGCCGGAGCGCTGCTGGTACGAAGAGATCTTTTCCAGCGACTCGTCGTTCTACTCGGGCAGCAACGTCGGCAACTATCCGGGGTTGATGGCCGACGAGCAGCCCTGCCACGGCCGGCCCGCCTCAATCAGCCTGACCCTGCCACCCCTCTCCACCGTCGTGCTGAAACCACGCCGATGACACGGGGAGCGGAGTTGAAAACCCCTTCACCCTCTCCCTCCGGGAGAGGGCCGGGGTGAGGGCGGGTTGCCTTAAGTACGATCCTCCCTGCGCGGGTGCGCGGATTCATCGCAGTTCGGAACGTGTGGCGGGTGATGTGCGGATAGCCGCGCGTCACCCGCCACAACATTTTCACCCGTCCCGGCCAAATTATTGGTCGCGAACTTCGGCGGCATTACAATCGCCGTCTATGGCTCGTCGCATCCAATTTCGCTTGCGTGCCATCTTTTACGTCACCGCAGTCGCGGCCGTGCTCTGCCTCATCGTGCCGCCTCTGTTCCGCGTCGCGCAGCGGCATTTCGCCGCCAAGCGCCCTCCGCCCAGACTGGTCCTTATCGAGATCGGTTCAGATCTCTCGCATCTCTTTGAGGCGCGGCAGGAACCAACAAACGCCAGAGTGCCGCCGGTCGTGCCGGGACCCACCGGTGAAACGTTCATCATGACAACGATCGTTCGCGTGAATGGAAAACGCGTCGACGCAACCGACGATCCACCGAAGTCCGCACCGAAAGGCAAAATCCGCCTCCAGATCTCGACTGAGCCTTAGCGACCACCGACAATGAAGGCGTATGGTCGAGCCTGCGCGAGCCGCCGTTCGTCCGAGGGTGGTTTCGCCCGAAACGGGCGACAGCGTCTTGCTCGAAGACGAGGTGTCCGAGTGGCTCAAAGGTCCGTCCGAAACGCTCAAAATCGTCGGCGGTACGGGATCGGGAAAGACGGCCGCCTTGCGGCATTTGCTGGCGGTGTTCGGACCGCTGGAAGGCGTGCAGTGGCTGGACGACGTCGGGTTTCCCGACTTGGTAACGTTCCGTCGGACCATTTACACGACCGCGACTCCCTGGAACCCTTCCGACGGTTTCTCCCTGCGCCTGGCGGCCTGGACCGGCGACGAGTTGCTGGAATACTGCCTGAATCGTCACCGCGAGCGGTGTTCGTCGATTCTCGAGCGATGTCGGACGATGACCGACACCGATCGGCTGGAAGGCATTCCCGAACTCTGGACCGCCGTGCTCGATGCCCTGGCCGCCGATGACGGCGCGGTCGACTGGCGAAAGATTTTTACCGATCGGGTGGCCGCGATGCTGCCGCAAGAACTTCTTCGTCCCGCGCGGCAATACTGTCATGGCGTCGTGGCCAGTTACGCCACCCAACGTATCAACGCTGCAAAGGTGTTGAGCAAAGCCGGCTGGCCGCCCCACCGGCAGCGGCTGCTACGACACCGTGCCGTGCAACTCCTGATGGCCGCCGCAAACGTCGTCGATGCGCTCGAACAGCAGTCGCATCTTTTCTTCTTCAGCGAAAAATGGCCTCGTGAGCTGCTGGGCGAAACGACCAGGGCGCTACCGTCTTCCGCGGCCGCCTGCGAGCAGCTCGCAAGCGTGTTCGCTGGCAATGTCGGCGAATATCAGGCGATTGCGGCCACGCTGTTGCACGCGCTCGGCCGCGGCTGGCAACCGCCAACTCGAACGCGAGCGCGATTGACGGGCGCCGTTTTCGCCGGCGCCGCCTGGCCTCAGATAGACCTTCGCCATGCAACGCTTGACGAAGTCGATTTCTCGGGTGCCGATTTGACGGCCGCGCAGCTCGACTCCGTGCGGGCGCTGGGCACCGACTTTGGCCGCGCCCTTCTGCGAAAGGCCTGCTTGCGCAAGGCTAAATTGTATAACGCTCGGTTCGCCAGCGCCGACCTCGAAGACGCGGTCGCCATCCGTAGCTGGTGCTCTCGGGCCGATTTTCGACGCGCGAACCTGCGCCGTGCGGATTTCAGCCATGCTAAACTGCACAGAGCCAATTTCACCGGGGCCTGCCTCGTCGACGCCGTGCTCGTCGGCGCATGTCTGACCTGCGCGATTTTCGCCAACGCCGACCTGACACGCGCCGACCTGCAACGCGCGTTACTCCGCAGAGTACGGTTGGCTGAGGCCACGCTCGCCGGCGCAAGGCTGGCGGGCGCGACTTTGGTCGAAGCCGATTTGGAAGGCATGTACTTTCCCGATGCCGATTTCGCGCACGCCAACCTCAAACGGGCCTACCTGACAGGCTCGGTCATGCCGCGGGCCAACTTCCGCGGCGCCAGACTGTGCGAAGCAGGCCTGGCCGACGTGAGCTGGGAGGAGGCCGACCTGCGCGGAGCCGATTTTACAAACTGCTCCTTCCATCTCGGCTCGTCCCGCAGCGGGCTGGTGGGCAGTCCGATTGCCTGCGAAGGGAGCCGCACCGGCTTTTATACCGACGACTTTCTGGATCAGGGTTTCAAGTCGCCCGAAGAAATCCGCAAAGCCAATCTCCGCGGGGCCGACTTACGCGGAGCGGCCGTCCACAAGACCGACTTCTACCTGGTCGACCTCCGCGGCGCCCGCTACACGCCGGACCAGGCCGACCACTTCCGCCGTTGCGGCGCAATCGCCTGAACCGGTTATAATCAAACGATGCGCCCCGCCACCTTACCTGCCATCTCAACTTCGAGCTGTCGTCTATGATTTGCCGCTTTGTCTTCAAGGTTTGCAAGCCGACGATCCAGGGGCCGGGCCTCGTCACGGTCGTCCTGGCCGTGATGACGGCGACGCTGTCCGCGCCTCAGGCCGTTCTGGCCGCCGACGCGCCGATTCCGCCCGGGCTGGCCGAATACAAGGGGCGCGCCATTGCCCCGTATATGAGCTTTCATGGGGCTGACTGGCTGACCCGCGAGTCGCGCGAGAAAGAAGAGCACTGCAAGACGCTCATCAAAGCTCTGAAGGTTCCGTCGGGCGCGACGGTCTGCGACATGGGCTGCGGCAACGGATACTACACGCTCAGGATGGCCAGGCTCGTGGGCAAGAAAGGACGCGTTCTGGCGGTCGACATCCAGCCCGAAATGTTGCACCTGCTCGAGCTGAGAGCCAAGGACGCCGGCGCCGACAACGTCGAGCCGGTTCAGGGGACGGTCGTCGATCCCAAGCTGCCGGACGGCGAGGTTGATCTGATTCTGCTGGTCGACGTCTACCACGAGTTTTCGCACCCGGAGGAGATGCTGGCGGCCATGCGCAAGTCGCTTAAGCCGCACGGCAGGCTGGCGCTGGTGGAATTCCGGTTGGAGGACCCCAGCGTGCCCATCAAGCTGGAGCACAAGATGAGCAAGGAGCAGATCATGAAGGAGATTCCGCCCAACGGCTTCAAGCTGGTCGAAGAATTCGAAAAACTTCCCTGGCAGCACGTGATGTTTTTCGAGCCGGCGGAGAGTCCCGCTCCGTAGGCTGTTTGCCAAGCAGGTCACCACACGGTTCCTACGCTCGCCAGTGCGTGCGGCGCTTCGCCCAGAAATAAAAGGCGACGCCCGCGCCGATCAACGTCGTGCCGGCGAGGGTCTGCACGTACTTCTGCACGAGCATGCTGGCGAGGGCGGCGGAGTAACCGAGCAGATAGATGGTCGGCGTCAGCGGGTAGCCGAGCGTGCGGTAGGGGCGGTTCCACTCCGGGTGAGATCGCCGAAAGACAAAGACGGCCGAGACGGCCAGGGCGTAAAAGGCGGTTCCGCCGAAAATCACAAAGTCGGTCAGCGCGTCGAAGGCGTCGATCGGTTTCTCCTTCCAGGCGTAGGCCGCCACGATCAGGCCGATGGTCCAGACGCCCTGCAACCAGATGGCGTTGGCCGGCGTCTGCCACCTCCCGTGCACCTGGCGAATCGAGCTCGGCAGCAGCCCGTCGCGCGCCATCGCGAAGTAGATGCGGGGTCCCGTGAGCAAATTGGAATTGGCCGCGCCGAAGGTCGAGCAGAGCACGCCCAGCGAGACGAACTGGCCGCCGAACTCTCCCAGCAGGGCCTTGCACATGTCGCCGGCCACCGCCTGCGATTCTGCGATCGCCGGAATCGGCAGCACGACGTGGTAGGCGACGTTCGCCAGCACGTAGGCCACGATCACGATCACCATCCCCAGCGCCAGGCCCAGGGGCACGTTGCGCTGCGGATTGCGAACCTCTTCGGCGACCGGCGCGATGTTGATCCAGCCGTCGTAGGCCCACATCACGGCGATCATGGCCAGCCCCAGCCCTCGCCAGACGTCGGGCGTGACCGCCGCGGGCCAGAACGGGGCCGATTCCTGCGGGTCCCCGCTCGAAACGGCAAGCGGCAGCAGAATGATGAACACGAGAAAGCCCAGTTTGGCGACGACCGTCAGGTTCTGCACCGCCGCGCCCCAGCGCGTGCCGACCACGTTCACGATCGAGAGAAACAGCACGATGCCGATCGCCAGCCCTTCCTGCCAGTAGCGGTTCATCGAGACGAGCTCGCCCAGATAGATCACCGTGGCCGTTGCCAGGGCGCCCACCGAGCCGGGACGAATGATCGTCAATTCGGTCCAGCCCCAGAGGAACGCGGGCAAACGGCCGTAGGCTTCGCGCAGATAAACGTACGGACCGCCCGCGTGCGGCAGCATGGCCGCCAGCTCGGCGAGGGTGAGCGCCCCGCAGAGCGTAATCAGTCCGACCGCGACCCACACGCCGACGATCAGGCCGAAGCTGTCGAGTTGCTGGGCGATGTAGGAAGGTTTTAGAAAGATGCCCGATCCGATGATGCCGCCCACCACGACCGCCACCGCGTCGAGCGGCCCGAGCACCGGCGGCAAGGTTTGCCCATGCGAAGCGGGGGCAAGCGGTTCAGGTGCAGAAGCTCCGTGGGAGTTCGAGGGCGAATCGCCGGGCATCGCCACACGTTACGCCCCGGCCCGCCCGCCGTCAATCGAAGAAGGACGTTGCTGGTGATGCCTTTCGACCGCCCGCGGTGATGCCGGAATGAGTGGGGGGATCGGTGGATGCGCACCAGGCTTTGTTTGAAGACTTCTGCCGCTGCCTATCGTCGCCTTTCGCGGAGCGAAAGACGAGTCACCCTGCTTCCGTCGGCGTCGGTCGATACAATCAACTCGTGATGAGAGCGGCAAAAGAAGCCGGCCGGCAATGAGAGTCCCGCGCGCGGGTGATGGAGCTTGTAATGAACGTTCCTCAAGCCGAGACGGTTTCGTCGGGCGACGACGCATTTCAGCAGGCGCTAGAGCACCACGGAGCCGGGCGGCTCGAAGAGGCGGCCGAACTTACCCGCCAGGTTTTGCGTGCCGAGCCGCAACATGCCGAGGCCGCCTTCTTGCTCGGGGTGATCGCCTATCAGGCCGGCGATTGCGCCTCGGCCGCCGAGCAGATCGGGCGAGCGATCGCCATCGCCCCCGGTGAAGGACGATTCCATAGCGGGCTGGGACTCGCGCTGATGCGGCTGGGAAGAACCGCCGAGGCCGAAGGGAGCCTTCGCCGCGCCATCGCCGTCGACGACGACGCCGAGTCGCGCAACAACCTCGGCAATTGCCTCAAGGATCAAAGCCGCCTCGACGAAGCGATTGCCGAGTACGGCCAGGCCCTGGCGCGGAACCCGCAATATGCGAGCGCTCACTACAACCTCGGCAACGCCTTGTGGCTGAAAGGCGAGCTCGACCAGGCGGCCGAGTGCTTCCAGCGCGCCGCGGCGGACGATTCCTTGCGGGCGCTGGCCCTTGCCAACCGGGGCAAAGTGCTGCTGGCGACGGGACGATTCAAGGAGGCCGAGGACGTGCTGCGAGGGGCCTTGGCCCTTTTGCCCGACGACGCCGCGCTCTATTGCGACCTGGGGAACTGCCTTCAGGCCCAACGACGCGCCGACGATGCTGCCGCGGCCTATCGCAAGTCGCTCGAGTTGGACCGAAATCAGGCTCGCACCTGGTACTCGACCGGTTGCCTTGAAATCGCGCGGCAGCAATATGCGGCAGCCGCGATATGCCTTCGAGAGGCGCTGCGGATCGAGCCCGACTGGCCCCAGGCCCAGCACAATCTCGGCCAGGCCCTGTTCAACCTCGGAGAGGCGGACGAGGCCGTCGAGCTTTTTCGCAAAGCGGCCGAGCGCAGCGCCGTCGAACTGCCCTGGCTTTCGCTGGCGACAAGCATCCCCATGAGTCCGCGTGCCGACAACCAAACCGTCCTTGAGACGCGGACCGCTTTCGCCCGGCAGTACCTTCCCCAGCCCCGTCAGGCGGAAAGGTTCTCGCGCCGGCGGCGCCCGTCGGACCGCCCGCTGCGCCTGGGTTACATTTCTTCCTTTTTCCATCGCGACAACTGGATGAAGCCCGTGTGGGGCTTGATCAATCAGCACGATCGCCAGCGGTTCGAGGTCCACTTGTTCGGCGACATGCCCGCGTCAGCCGTGCGGCACGGCTACCGTCCCGATTCCCGCGACCAGTTCCACGAGCTGGCGGGAATGACCGCCGAAGCGGCCGCGGACCGCATCGAGCGGGCGGAGATCGACGTGCTGGTGGATTTGAACAGCTACAGCGCGCCGCGGTGGCTGCCCCTGCTGGCGTTGCGGCCCGCGCCGCTGATCGTCGGTTGGTTCAACGTCTTCGCCACCACGGGCATGAAGTGCTACGACTACCTGATCGGCGACCGCGAGGTCGTGCCGCCGGAAGAGGAGCGGTTCTATTGCGAGAAGATCGTGCGCGTGCCGGACAGCTACTTGACCTTCGCCGTCGAGTATCCCGTGCCCGACGTGGCCGCTCCGCCGTGCGAGCGCAGCCGGGGGATCACGTTCGGTTGCCTGGCCCCGCAGTACAAGATCGATGCGGCCGTGATGTCGGCCTGGGCCGACATTCTGCGGCAAGCCCCGCAGGCGTCGTTGATCCTGAAGAATAGCTGTCTCGGTATGCGTACCGACCGCGAGTTTGTGGAGCAGTCGCTTGGACGCCACGGCATTCCGCTTGAAAGGGTCCGCCTGGAAGGCCCGGCCGATCATTTCGAGTTCTTGAAAACCTACGGCGAGATCGACGTGGCCTTGGACACCTTCCCCTACAATGGCGGCACGACGACCACGGAGGCGATCTGGCAGGGCGTTCCCGTCGTGACCTTTCGCGGCGATCGTTGGGCGTCGCGCACCAGCACGTCGATCTTGCGGGCCGCCGGCCTCGGCGAGTTCGTCGCCGACGACGTCGCAGGCTACGTATCCCTGGCGGTTCGCTGGGCGAATTCCGAGGATTCTCCCCAGCGGCTCGCCAAGCTTCGCCGCGAGATGCGATCGCGTCTGCGTGCTGCGCCGGTCTGCGACGTGCAAGGCTTCGCCCGAAACATGGAGCGACTCTACGAGCAGATGTGGGAGCAGTGGCTCTGTTAACAACGACGATGTCGCCCGGCGAACTTGCAACCCGTTGGATGGTCCGCGTCGCGCTGGCCGGATATTTTGTGGGCGGCGCGATCAGGGCTCAGGGCCGCGCGGGGCACGAGCGCCGCTGGATCGGCCAGACCGCATGGACGGCCGGTTGCCTGTTCTACCTGGCGCACGTCGCCTGCGCGTTTCACTTCTATCACGGCTGGAGCCACACGGCCGCCTATCGGCATACGGCGGAGCAAACGGCCGCCGTCACCGGGTGGAACTGGGGCGGCGGAATCTATTTCAATTACGTCTTCACCGCCGTCTGGGCGCTCGATGCCGCGGGCTGGTGGCGGCGAGGCGACCGAGCCATGCCCGGCTGGCTGGAGGCCGCAACGCAGGGCTTTCTTTGGTTCATGGTCTTCAACGCCACGGTTGTTTTCGGCCACGGTGCGATCCGCTGGTTCGGCCTGGCGGGCTGCGGTTTGCTGATCGCATTATGGTTGAGGCGAGCGGGCCAGCGCGCCCATGAGTGCCCACACGAACCCGAAGCGTAAGCGCGTTTATGCCTATCGCCTACGCTTCGGGTTGGTGCAGGTCGGTGGGGCACATCCCTTCTCGCGCTATTCCACGCGGTCGCGATGTCGATAAACCCAGATGCCGTTTTTAGCCGTCACCAGTTCGTAATACTTTGGCATCACGTCGATCGCCTCGATCGGCCAGCAGTGCGTGTCGAAGCCGATGGCCTCGCGGTGGTCGTCGAGCGTCTTGCGGAAGACGAGCCATTTGATTCGTCCGTCCCGCAGGCGGTCGATGAGAGGCGTCGAATCGAGCGTGCCGTTCTGCACGAGCAACGAGTAGAGATACGAGTCGTTCACCCACGCTTGACGGCCCGTTCTCATCACCATGTCGACTTGCCGCCCGTCGGCGAGGATGCCCACGTCGGCCGGCTCGCCCTCCAAGGCCGATCGTACCGTCTCGTAAGCGGCCGGTTGCTCAAGCGGCGTGCGAAGGTGCCGCTTGATTTCGTGCAGGTTCGGTAAGCCGACCACCATCGCCAGCGCGGTCATGCCCGCCAGACACCGCCGAGGGCCGGCCTGCCACAGACGCGGCATCCCGTCGACCGCGATCGCCAGGCAGCCGAGCATCGTCGGTTCCAGGAAGTAGTTCAGCTCGGCGCCCCGCTTGCAAACGGCGACGGCCGAAATGGCCAGGCTGACCACGAAGCCCAGGCTGAACAGCGACCGCACGAACCGTTGCGGCGAGACGATCAGCGTGCTGGCCGTAACGAGCAGAGCCGCGACGGCCAGCGGGCAGACCAGGAACAGGTAGGTGAAGAAGTATCCGTGCCACAGATGCATGGGATTGCGGTTGCCCGCCAGCACGGCCGTGAGGAAGAACCCGTCGCTGACCCGCTCGACGACCAGCCAGGCGGCCCCGCCGAGCACCGCGACCAGTCCGGAGAAGAGGGCCGTCTCCCGCCAGCGGTGAGTCGCCATGAGATGAGCGCAGATGGGCACGGCGGAAAAAGCGATCGTCGGTTTCGCCAAGGAGCCGGCGGCGATCAGGGCTGCCGGCAGAAGGACCCTCGCCGGACTGACGCTGACCGACAGGTAGGCGGCTGCCGAAAATACCAGGGCCAGCATGTCGACCCGCGCGTGGGGCACCCAGTCGTTGACCGGCAGCGAAACCAGGAAAAGGAGTGCCGTCGTCAGGCCGATCTCGACGTTCTTCGTCGCCCGGCCGGCCGTGACGGCCATGAGGGCCGCGATCGCCAGGGTCGCCGCGACGGCAATCAGCCGCCCCGGTACAAAGCTCAAGTGCCAGCCGCCCGCCCACGCCAGCACGTTCGTGAGCCAGTAGTAGGCCGGGCCGTAGCAGCTCAGCGTGTAGGGTGGTTCGTGCATCCAAGACGCGGAGACGGGCTCAGAGCGCATCCGCTCACACATGGCCAGAATCGGTCCTTCGCCGTAGCTCTTGTGGTCCAGATCGAAGACGAGCCAGGTCAACGCCGCGGCCGCCGCCACGATGGATAGCGACAGGGCCGACACCGTCGAAAGCTTGAGCGCCTTCAGCCAGAAAGTTGGCGCGCACTCGTCGCCGCACCGGTTCTGCCCAGCCTCTTGTTCGCGCAAGTGGGGCGCCTGACTCTGGCCGGCCCGCGCTCGTGGAATTTCGGATTTCCTCTCCGTAGTCAGCGCGTCCATGCGGTTAGCTTCCTTTGGGCTATTCGTGGTGAGAACGGGCGTTTTCGCCGGTCCTCCTCACGTCGATGACCTGCGGTTTTAACAAATACGAGGGAAACGGGGGTAGATGAAAATGCGAGGAGACAGACGGGGCGTGGTATCCTGGCCCGGATTATTTACCGGCCCCCGTGGGCCCGCGCTCCGGCGGTTTGGGCCGGTGAATCATCCGGGCCAATCATGTAGGGTGAGACAAGCGAGGTGAGTCCACCTCGCTTGCCGGCCGAAAGTCGTCGGCAAATCGACCTCAACCGGATGTGCTTCATGCCCGACCGTTACTTTGTCGCCGAGCCGATCGCCGGCGATTCCGCGCGACTCGCCGACGAAGAGGCCCACCACCTGGCGCACGTTATGCGCGCCAAGCCGGGCCTGGAAGTTGTTCTCTTCGATGGCAGCGGAGCCGAATGGCAGGCGCGGGTGACGCGCGTCGGCAGGTCGGAAGTCGAACTGGAACTGCTCAGCCGGCACGAAATCGATCGAGAACCTTCTTGCGAGCTAACGCTGGGCGTGGCCCTGCCCAAAGGCGACCGCCAGCGATGGCTGGTGGAGAAAGCCGTTGAGTTGGGCGTGCGGCGAATCGTGCCCTTGATGACGACGCGCGGCGTGGCCCAGCCGGTCGACAAATCGCTGGCGCGCCTGCGGCGGGCGGTCGTCGAAGCATCGAAGCAGTGCGGCCGAAATCGCTTGATGGAAATCGCGCCGCCGGCGACCTGCGGGGATTACCTCGCCGCGGAGCAGGCCCGCGGCTTATGTCGGGCGCTGGCCGACCCCTCCGGCACGCAGTCGCTGGCGACGTTCCTGGCCGCTCAGCCCAATACGCCTCTCGCCTCGATGAGCTTTGCCGTCGGTCCCGAAGGAGGTTTCACCGAACAGGAACTCGATGCTGCCCGATCATGCGGATGGTCGGTCGTGAGCCTCGGTGCGCGGATCCTCCGCGTTGAGACGGCGGCCCTCTATCTGGCGGCGGCCTCGGAACTCGTAAATGGCCGTCACCATTTGGGCCAGGCGACTTGACCCGGCACGAGCACCCGCGTCGTAAACAGCGTCTTGCCGGCCGTAACGTACAGCGTCCGCCCGTCTTTGCCGCCGAAGGCCAGGTTCGTGATCACGTCTTCCTCGATCGGAATGCGGCCGAGCAGTTTGCCTTCGGGCGAGATGACGTAGACGCCCGGGGGCACGTCGGCCGTTTCGTTGCCGTGCCGCGGCCGCGAGACTCCGGCCGCCACGTAGAGGTTGCCTTGGACGTCGAGGCGCATGCCGTCGCCGCCGCGCCCCGGCGCAAAATCGTAAACGAGCCGCTGCGCGTGCGGGTTGCCCTGCTCGTCGAGATCGAACGACCAGATTTTGCGGTTGCCGCCGGGCGTGGGGCAACTATCGACCACGTACATCCGCTTTGAGTCCTGCGTCACCGCCAGGCCGTTGGGCCGCTCGACGGTGGGTTGCTCGAGGATGCGCACCACGCGGCCATCGAGTTCGATCCGGTAAACGCCTTCTTGGGGCATCTCCATCTGCGAGCGGTCGCCGTAGCACGGGTCGGTAAAGTAGATGCGGCCTTTTCCGTCGACGCAGATATCGTTGGGGGAGTTGTACCGCAGATCCTGGTAGCGGTCGGTGAGGATCTCGTACTGGCCGGTGGCCAGATTCGTGCGCGTCACACGGCGGCCGCCGCCCGGCCCGAACTCGGCCCCTTCGCAATGCAAGAGTCTTCCTTCACGATCGAAGGTTTCGCCGTTGGTGCGGTGGCTGGGCTCGCGGAAGACGCTCCGGCTGCCGTCTGGCGAAAGCTTGAGGATGCGATTGTTCTCGATGTCGGAGAAGTAAACGCTGCCGTCGGCATCGACCGCCGGGCCTTCCGTGAACGCGACGCTCGTGGCCGGGCGGATACCCGCCGACGCGCTGACTTCGGGCATGGGGAGGGCCAGGTATTTGTTCATCGAGGACCTTTCGTCTGGTTTGCCGTCAGTAATCGCTACCTCACATGACCCATTTCCGAAAGCGTCCTCATGGCGTCGCCTCGGAACCGGTCGGGCCGTATTCGCCCCTGATGCCCTGCTCGCCCATCGACCGATGCGCGAGCAGCAGATACCAGAAGTTCAGCGCCTCCTTCTGGCAATCGACGGTCACGGTCATTGTACCGTCCGCCTTTTCCTCAATCGCCGGATGCGCCTCGAGCATGGAGTTGTCCCAGACATCGGCCAAGAACCTTACGTTCTGATCTTGGACCGGAAGATAGCGAACCTCGAACACCTCGCGCCCTTGCGGCTTGAGGCACCATGTCAATCCCACGAGGGATCCTTGATGAGCCGGGCCTTTAGCGACATGTCGCAATGCCCAGGCAGGGGCCATGGCATCCACATGCATCCACTCTTGCAATTCCGGGGGAAGAGCCCGTTTGCCCGGGACCGGGCGACCCCATCGTTCCAAAACCTCCCGCAAAAAACGATCGCTCGTGGCGCAGAGCAGCGTGTCCGGCGCTGGCAGCGAGACGAACTGGCCTTGCCATGGCTTCGGCCGGTAAACGGTTTCCATCGCCACGCGGTCGGGGAAGACGAATACATCATGGCCGGCGACCGTGCGGACCTCCTTGGCCTCACCGCGCAGTGCGCTGACCAATCCGCGACCCGCGTCAGGGAGTGGTTCTTGAAACCGAATCACGCTGCACCCCTCGTATCGCAACGATCCGAAACTGCTGACGACTTCAAAGTCTCGTCCGGCATCGATGGCAACGGCGACGGTCCGGCCAACGAGTTGGTTCAACCCGGCGCTCTCCTCAAGTGACTGCAGATCGCCGAGCGAAAGGCTTTGGATACCGCGCCAGTCTATGTCAAATGGGCTGCCTTGTTTCCTTGGCCCCTCGATCTTGAACGACTGTGCGGTGACAATCGTCTCCGTGTTCTCGGGCAAATACGCGAGGAGCCCTTCGACCGCGGCTGGCAGCTCGGCCTTGTCACGGTCGGCGCCGTAGGCGCTTTCGCCGAGCGAAAATCCTGATGAAACGAGTGCCAGTAGGAGAAACGACATGCGTGCCCGAAGGGAGCCGATCGAGCGAGGAGTCGCGGGCCGCAAGTTGAGTTGAAACGGTCGCATGGGGACGATTCTACTCCTGGCGGCTTGCGGCGGCGAGCACCGCATGCGCACCTCGCGATCAGATGCCATTAGAAAGGTGGGCCATGATGAGAAACATGCATTTTGCGACTTTTAGCCTGACATCTTGCACGTCGTCGTACACATCGCCATACAAGGGATGCCTGCGGCAGGCCAGGTTCGATGGCCGACCGAACCGCCGCTCAACAAGCCACCACGAGCAACACGGGAATTGCCCATGGACGCGCTGAATGATGGGTCCTCTTACGTTCCGCAACCGTCGCGCGGTGTTGCCTGGTTGCGGTTCCTGCCTTGGTGCCTCATCGTGTTTCTGGTCGCGTTGCTTATGGCGGGCGCTCTGGACCTGCTCTTCATCCAGGGTTGGTATGTACTCTTGATCGTTCCCATGGTGGCGGCACTCTTGCTGGCGGCAGCCATTTACCTGGCGGTGACGTATGGCCATTGCCGCAGCCGAATCGTCGCCGTACTCATGGGTTTTGCGGCGGCGGCCCTGATGTATCTGGGCCAATACCAGATCGACCTCGTACGGCAGGGCGGCCCGCAATTCATGTGGCGCGTCGATCTGTTGCCGGAGTTCATCGCTTTTCGTAAGAAGATCGAAAAACAAGAAAAGCTGGGACCGCAGATCCAACCGAATCCAGCCGCGGCACAGAAAAAGCCGGACCTGGTCGGCAACTGGCTCATGTTCGGCCTGGAGTTTACCTTCGTCCTGTTTGTCGGAACCTACACGGGCTATTCTGCCGCCGGACGTCCCTACTGCGGTCGTTGCCGGAAATGGCGGCGTCGAGATGTGGCCTTCTTCCCGTTTGATTTTGCCGCCCAGATCGTCCGTGCCGCGGAGGAGGACCGTTTGGACGTTTTGACGACCGTTCCAGCAATCGCCCCGCCCCAGCAGGGCTCCTACACGGCGGTCATACTCGGCTGGTGCCCGCCTCGAGGAGACGAGCCGATCTGCCCGGTCGATCTGTCGGTGAAGGCCGTGCGCCGCGGAGGAGGACCGACGCAATACAGCCAGATCGACGCGGTGTTCGGCCGCACGCTTCTCGCCCGGTGCCCCTTGTCGACGGCACAACTTGCAAGATTACTCCCCAGGTTTCCGGTGCTGGCGCACCTCACTCGTAGCGCCGAGCGGCAATCGCGGCGGACCGAGGAGGCGGCGCCTGACAACCGCGCCGTGGCCCAGGTGCGGCCCAGGTGCGGCCCATTCCCGAAATCGACTCGGGCAAGATCATGTCGCAGCGAATGATCCTGCTGGGAAACCTGCTCTCGCTTGCGCCGCTGGTGCTGTTCGCCGTCGGGCTCATGCTGGTCGGGTTCTTTTGGATGAAAGGCGCGGGCGAAATGGCACGGATCGCTGTGAGCGGCGTCGGCGGCATGATGCTGCTCGCGGGTGGCCTGATGATGCGCGACGTTGGCTGGCTCTCTCGCAGGGCGCTCATCGGTCGCGCCCGCGCCGCGATTAGCATGCGGGCCGACGCTCTCGTCCGCCCCGAAGATCCCGACGCAGTCTTTGTCCAGGTGGTTCCGCGCGAGCGGTGGGGAAAGCTGATGCTCGAGACGGCCAGTGACGTGGGCTTCGTGAAGCTCGACGAGCGCCGCCGCGAACTGCTCTTCGAAGGGGACCGCGAGCGCTATCGCATCCCCGGCGAAGCCATTTTGGGCTGCGAGGTGGAAAAGGTCGTCTACGGGACCGCCCGCGAGCCCTACGAGACGTGCGTCTTTCTGAGCGTGCTGCGGGCCCGCGGGCCGGACGGAATATTTGAGGTCCCGCTCGGCCAGCGAGCCGGATTGGGCCACCGCACGATCCCCGCCCGCCGTCAATGGGCCGAGCAGTTTTGCGAACGAATTCTGGCGATTGCGCCCCAGGAGGCCGACGCCTAGCGCCGCCTCTATGCGTCAAACAACCTCTGGATCTGCGGCGAACCGTATTCGGCGCCGCCCGTGAGGATGCGCACGTTTTCCAGCGGCCGAGCCTCGCCCGGACTGTGCGTGTGACCGCAGAGCACCGTCAGCCGGTGACGCGGATAGTCGCGCATGATTTGCAGGATCGTTTCCCCCACCGCCAGGCAGGTGAAATGGGGTAGCCACTCGTCGTTGGAGATCTGTCCCTGATACCAGCACGCCTCGCGCAGCGGCGGGACGTGCGTCAAAAAGAACACCTCCTCGTGCTCATCCAGCGCCTGCGGCAGCACGGCTTTGACGTGGCGAGCGGCTTCGTCACCCATCGCCTTGAGCATGGGCCAGCGATCCCGTTTGCTCGCCCCGGCCAGTTCTTCGATGAGCCGATAGTCGTTCATCATCACCAACGATCGCTCGTAGTCGCCCAGCCGCGCGTCGGCCCAGCCGTCGTGGCCGCACAGCCCGGTGCGTGTCGAGAGCGAAATGGCGGCGGCCGAAGTGAGGTACGTGAGGTTGGCATGCGTGGCGCACAGCCCTTGCACCGCCGCCCTCACACGTTCGATCGAGCCAAAATAGAAATCGTGGTTGCCGAGCACGAAATAAACCGGACAGGTCAGGCGGCTGGCGATGTGTTCCAAATGGCCGACGACGCTGGGCGCTTCGGCAATGTCGCCGCCGATGAGCACCGCATCCGGACGCTGTCCCGCAACCCGCGCCAGAAACTCGTCCGCTTGGCGCGGCTCGAGAAAATTCAGGTGCAGGTCGGTCAGCCAAACGACGCGCTTCATGCGGCAAGTCTTCAAGGATGGGTCTTGGACGGCGCGGCAACGATACCGATGCTTAAAGATACTTCGCGGTCAGGCCGCATCAGGCGAAATCGCCATGTGAGGCGTAGGGATTTGACCGATCAAACGCTTCGTCCGCCGCCCGCGCCTCGACAATCTGCGAACTGGGGACCCAGTCGGGCAAGGGATGTTGAGCCTGGCACGCCAGGCATTGCGTGATCGCGAAGTCCTCACCGCAGCCGGGGCAGAGCGCCAGATGCTCGAACGTGTCGAAAATCGTCTTGCACTTGTGACAGATCCAGAATTTGCCCACCGGAGGCGAGCGCTTGCAGGAGGGACAGGCATACTCGCTGCGGCGAGGAGCGTTCTCGGTAATCGACACCGCTTTTGCCAGACGCAGGGCGCCGAGACTCTGGCTGGCCGTGAAAAAGGCGATCAGTCCGAACCACCATTCCGCGGTCGCAACGGCAAGACCGGCCAACCCCAGGGCCCCGACGAAGCCGATCGCCCCCACAATTCGCAAGCTCCACGCGCGTCCGACGACGAACCACAACAGCGCTTGAAGAAGTCGTCCGCCGTCGAGCGGATAGAGGGGGAGCAAGTTGAAAATAAGCAATCCGGCGTTGATCCATGCGATGCTCCATAGGAAATGGGCGGCGTCGCTATTTACGTTTCTCAGTCCCGCGCCTTCGGCGGCGATCGACACGGCGAAGGTCACGGGAACAAGCAGGAGGTTGACGAGTGGTCCGGCGGCAATCGTCCAGAACAGGGCGCCCGGTCGTGGGGGTGGTTGAACCAAGGCGAGCCCGCCCAGCGGCCAGAGCATGATCTGGTTGGCCTTACCTCCCACTTGTCGGCAGGCCAGGGCGTGACCGAACTCGTGCACCGTCACGATGGCGAACACCACCAGGTACTCGATCACGTTCCAGATCTGCGACTGGTACTTGTTGATCGGCCTGCCAATCTCGAACCAGGCCGCGATCAGCCACGTCCAGTGGACAAAAACGTCGATCCCCGCAACCCGAAACAGGCGCACCGAACTCTGCAGAGTCGTCCCCATCTGGTCACTTCTTTTCAATCGCGTAGAGGTGTTTTTTGCCGCGCAAATAGATCCGCCCGCCCGCAATCGCCGGCGAGGCGGTCGTCTCGTCGTCGAGCCTGTTCTCCGCCAGTTTTTCGAAACGGTCGCTGGCCGCAATCACGGTCGTCACGCCTTGCATGTTGAGAAAATAAATCCGCCCCTCGGCGGCCACCGGAGACGCCTTGTAGCCGCCCGGCAGCCTCTTCTTCCACTTCATGTGCCCGCCGGCGGCCTCGTAGCATTTGGCGATGCCGTCGTCCGTCACCGTGAACAGGAATCCCCGCCAGAACACCGGGCAGCACGTGTCGGGCGTGGCCTCTGTCTGCTTCCAGGCCACGTCGCGGCGGGTGAGCTTGCCGTGCACCCCCAGCCTGATCGCCAGAAGGTCTTTGCGCATGCCTTGCGTGGCGAAAACCATGTCTTCGCCCACGGTTGGCCCGGTAATCGTTCGGCCGCCGGCGACGCCCGGCAAGTACCAAACCTGTTCGCCCGTGACGGGATTGTAAGCGTCGAGCTGATTCGCGCCCATCACAATAAGTTGCCAGCCCTGCGCCGACTTGTAGAGCACGGGCGTCGTGTAAGCGTCGCACTCTTCGGCTTCGGCCCCGGTCATCCTGCGAGATTTCCACCGCAGCTCGCCGGTGCGCTTGTCGTGCGCCACCAGATAGCTTTCGGCTTCGTCTTTTCCGACGCCCGCCAGCGAATCTTGCATGCAAACGGAAACGACCAGGTCGTCGTACAACACGGGGCTGTTGGCGTGTCCCCACCAGACGCTATACGCGCCATGCTCCTGCTGAAGATTGTGCCGCCAGAGCTGCTCGCCCGCAAAATCGTAGGCGGCCAGTTCGCCGTCGCCGAAGTGTACGACCACCACTTCGCCGTCGGTGACCGGCGAGGGGCTGGCGTTGTTGTGCAGTTCGTGAAACTTTTGGGTGCTGCGGGACGGGCCGGAGCGCGGCGTTTCGGCCTTCCCCACTTCGCGACTCCAGATCGTCTGACCGCTTTTGCGGTCGAGTTTCAGCACCAGGAGCTTGTCGTCATCCTGCGTGGTGACGAAGAGGTCGTCGTCCCAGATGGCGGGCGTGCTCGTGCCCCAGCCGGGCAGATCGACTTTCCAGGCGAGGCCGTAATTGTCGCTCCAGCTCAGAGGCAGTCCCTGTTCTTCGCTGGTACTGTTGCCCTGCGGCCCGCGCCACTGCGGCCAGTTGTCGGCGCTGGCCACGACGGGCACGGCCATGACGGCCACCGCGGCGGTTGCCAGGAGGCGGAGGTGAGAGTCTCGTCGTATCAAGCGGTTTCTCCGACCGAGGGCGTCTCGATCAGGATAACGTGAGGCCGAGCGGCTCGCCAGGATGGGCACGTCGGCGGCGGGGCACACCGCGGCCGTTTGACGTATGATGCACCCTATGAGCAAGAAGGACCGAATGTCAACCGATTCGGCCGCGTCGGCCGCCCCGCGCCGCACCACCCGGTGGCTCGCGGCCGGCCTCGCGTTGGCCACGATCGTGGCCTACCAGGGCGTTTTTGACTGCGCCTTCGTCAACTTCGACGACGACCATTACGTCTATCAGAACCGGGTCATCCAGGGCGGGCTCTCCTGGTCTTTTTTGAAGTGGGCCTTCACGACGATTGAATTTTACAACTGGCACCCGCTGACCTGGATTTCGCTGGAGCTGGACTACGAACTATTCGGCCTGAACCCCAAGGGCTACCACGCCACGAGCCTGGCCCTGCACGTCGTCAACAGCATTCTTCTGCTGAGCATGCTGGCGAGAATCACGGGCAACGTCTTCCGCAGCGCGTGCGTGGCGGGCTTTTTTGCCCTGCATCCGCTGCACGTCGAATCGGTGGCCTGGATCTCGGAGCGCAAAGACGTGCTGAGCGCTTTTTTCTGGCTGGCGACGATGGCCCTGTACGCGCACTACTGCTCGCGCCCCGGCTGGCTGCGCTACGCCGCAACGCTCGCCGCGTTTGCCCTTGGGCTGATGGCGAAGCCGATGCTGGTCACGCTGCCATTTGTTCTGCTCCTGGTCGACTACTGGCCCGTGAAGCGGATAGGCGGACTTGTTGCAGCGAACAAGAACCAGCCGAAGACCGAACCGCAGGCGCAAGCTCCACGTTGCAGCCTGGCGTGGTCGCTGGTCGAGAAAATGCCGTTCTTGCTGCTCAGCGGCGGATCGTGCGTCATCACCTACCTGGCGCAAGAATGGAGCGGCGGAATCCAGGAGGGCGGCCGATATGGGCTGGAAGCCCGCTTGCTGAACGTACCTTTGAACTACGCGGCCTATCTGCGTCGCACGTTCTGGCCCGCCAACCTGGCGGTGATCTACCCCTATCCACGAGAGTCGCCGCCGATCTGGCAGGTGGCGGCCGCGATGACCCTGCTTGTAGTCCTGACGCTCGTCGCCCTGAGTTTGCTGAAACGCCTGCCCTATTTGTTCGTCGGTTGGTTTTGGTTCCTGGGCACGCTCGTGCCGGTGATCGGCGTGGTGCAGGTCGGTTTGCAGGCGACGGCCGATCGATACACGTATATTCCGATGATCGGGCTGCTGCTGGCCGTTTGTTGGGGAGTCGGCGACCTTGCCGTTCGCATGCGCTGGTCCCGCCCGCTGGTAACGGCCGTCGCCAGCCTGCTCTTGGCCGGGTGTGCCGCGGCTACGTCGCTGCAAGTCGGCTACTGGCGAGACGGGCTGGCACTCTGGAGCCGCGCCGTGCGCGTTTCGCCGCGCAGCCCCACGGCCCTCAGCCACCTGGCCGTGGCCCTGGCCGAGCGGGGGTCGACTGAAGAAGCTGAGCGATGCCTGCGCACCTGCCTGCTCATCGATCCCGACACGCGCGACGCCCACCTGAACCTGGGCTTCATCCTGCTTCAATCGGGCCGGAAGGAAGAGGCCATCGGCCACCTGCGAAGCGCTCTGGGAGACAAACCCGACCCCGAAAATCTCGGTTTGCTCGCCGAACTGGAAGGCGATTCAAACCGGGCGATCGCCTTGTATCGCCAGGCCATTGAGCAGAATCCGAATAACGCAGGAGCGCACGAATTGCTGGGCGCCGCCTTGCTCAAACAGGGGAACCAGGAAGAGGGCCAACAGCACCTCGACGAGGCGGAACGCTTAAAGCCTCTCTGGCAATCATCCCAACCGGGGTCGTTCTTGCAAACACCGTGACGCTCGTGGTTGGTCGCGTCGGCCGCGTGGCTACGATCGATCGGCTTGCAAGACCTCGAGGATATCGAACAGCATCTGTTTGCCGTCCTGGGCCGTGTCGAGCACGGCCTTGAGCGTGCCGGCCTCCCAGCATTCCTCCAGGATTCGCATCAGGTCGGGTTTGGCGGGGCGGACGATTCGCCAGTCGCCGGCGAGTTGTGCCGTGTCGAGAAATTGCCGCGCGGCGTCGGCTGTGAGAAACAGGGCCAGGGCGTTTCCCCCTTCGGGAAGCGGCCACAAGGCGAAGTCCATCTTGCTGCCGTCGATCCGATAGGCCACAAACGGTTGGACTTCGTCGTCGGCGCTCATGGTTATTCCAGGTTGGCCTCGAATTCGAGCAGGCGGCGGTGGATTTCCCGCACGATGCTTCCCGACAGATCGTCGGCGTCGGCCTCGAACGAACCGACCAGCTCGACCACGACGCGCACCTCTCCGGGGTTGTCTCGCTGCGGGGTGATTTTCAGCCAGGCCGCGTGGGAGTGGATCTGCGCGGCTTCCCGTTGCACTTGTTGCCAAAGTTCGTCGTTCATAGCTGCCAACCTATTCTGCCGCCGCGTGCCGTTCAAGCCTGAGCAAAGGGCCTCTAGCGCCGGGTCAGTCGCTCAGCGCTCGCTTCCACGCCACGACTTCTCGGATGACGTCGTCGAGCGAATAACGAGGCCGGTAGTCGATGGTCGCCTGCAGACGCGAGAGGTCGGGCACCCGACTGCGGACGTCCTCGAAGTCCGCGGAATAGGCTTCGGCGTAGCTCTGAAACTCGACCGTCAGCGCCGGGTTGACGATTGCGATCACCCGCCGCGCCAGCTCCAAGATCGAGACGGGCTGATCGCTGCCGATGTTGAACACCCGGCCCAGGGCCGCCGGGGTTTGCATCAGCTCGTTCACCGCCCGCACCACGTCGGCCACGTGGCCGAAACAGCGCAACTGCTGCCCGTCGTCGTGAACGACCAGCGGCCGGCCCGCCAGCGCGGCGTCGACGAAGCGGGGCAGGACCATGCCGTAGTTCCCCGTCTGCCGCGGTCCCACCACGTTGAAGAAGCGGGCGATGACGACGGGCAGTTGATACTGCCGCCAGTACGCCAGGGCCAGGAACTCGTCGATCGCCTTGGAGACGCCATACGACCAGCGGGCCCGCGTCGTCGGGCCGAAAACCAGGTCGTCCTCCTCCGTCCAGCGAGGTTTGGGATTCTTGCCGTAGACCTCGCTGGTGCTGGCGAGAAAGAGCTTGACGGCCCGGCCCGCTTCCTGCTGGCGGCGCATCTCGGCCAGCAGCAGCTCCGTGGGGTAAACGTTCGTCTCGATCGTGTGGATCGGGTTGCTGGCGATAAGCTGCACGCCGACGGCCGCCGCCAGGTGGTAGACCTCGTCGGCCTCGGCCACCAGCCGGCCCACCAGGGCGCGGTCGGTCACGCTGCCGCGGACGAAGGCGAAGCCTGGGTGACGCCGGACGGCCGCCAGATTGTCGGCGTCGCCGGTCGACTCGTCGTCGACGACCGTCACCTGGTCTCCGCGGGCGACGAGCGCTTCGGCCAGATGGCTGCCGATGAACCCGGCTCCGCCCGTGATAAGAACTCGCTTCATTCGTTATCAGCAGGGCCGTGTGTCGCGGCCTGGGAGGTGACGCCAATCGGGCCGTTACCCGCGGGGCCGGCCGCCTCTTCCGAGTCGCCGCCGGAGGCGGTTTCGTCGCGGCCTTCTTCCACTCGTTGCCCCTTACGTTCGTCGCGCTTGGCCGCAATCACGGAGGCCAGAATGGCGATGGCCAGAAAGGTCACCACCACCGCCAGCGACACCCAGTGCGGAATCTCTTCGCCGCCGAGGAATTTGTCTTTGATCAAATCGGCTAGGAGCATTTTGAGGCCGACGAAGACAAGAATGGCCGCCAGGCCGTAACGCAAATACCGAAAGAGGTCCATCGCGCCGGCCAGCAGAAAGTAAAGCGCCCGCAGACCGAGGATGGCAAAGATGTTCGAGGTGAAGACGATGAAAGTGTCGTTCGTGATGCCGAGAATCGCCGGGACGCTGTCGAGCGCAAAGGCCACGTCGACAAAGTCGATCACCAGCAGCACGAGAAACAACGGCGTGATGCAAAGAAGCCCGCTCTCGCGGACAAAGAACCGGTCCCCGTGGCTCCCCTGACAAACACGGAACAGTTTTCGGGATACACGAATAACCAGGCTTTTCTCCGGATCGAACTCATCGTCGTGAGCCACAAGCTTGATGCCGGTGTAGATGAGAAACAGGCCCAGCACGTAGATGATCCAGCCGAATTTCGAGAGCAATGCCGTGCCGACCAGGATGAACGCCAGTCGCAGAACGACGGCGCCGATGATGCCCCAGAAGAGAACCCGGTACTGGTACTTCATCGGCACGCGGAAATAGGCGAAGATCACCGCGAACACAAAGACGTTGTCCATCGACAACGACCACTCGACCAGATACCCGGTCAAGAACTCGATCGCCTTCGCCTTTCCGGCGACGGCAAGGATGTAGCCGTTAAAGGCTAGTGCCAGGCAGCACCAGATAACGGTGGAAATGGCGGCTTCGCGAATGGAGGTGTCGCGAGAGTGCCTGTGGAAGAGCCCCAGATCGGCGGCCAGGAGGAAGATCACCAGCCCCCCGAAGCCGAGCCAGTGCCAGAGTGTGAATTGGATCAACGGCTTGTCGCAAAAGGGTTGAAACCGGGCCAGACCGCAATCTCCGCCCCCGCGAGCATCATAGGAATTCGCGCGCCGCCGGGCAACCTCGCCCGCAACCGATTCAAGCGATGCCCGCGGAGGATGGCCTTCCCGGGCCGTCCTTTGTTGCGGCCGGACGGCCTGCGAAGGCCATCCTCCGACGACTTACTTTAAGATCTTTGCGATCTCTCCCGGTAGGTCACCGGCCAACGCAATCGTCACGCTTTCACCGCTCGACAGGTTTTTGATCTGGCAGTTTCCGGCCGCCAGCTCGTCTTCGCCGGCGATGACCGCCACCTTGAAACCGCGCCGGTCGGCGTATTTCAGTTGTTGGCCGAGCCGCTTCGCTTCGGGATAGAGCTCCACGCCGAGCCCCGCGGTGCGCAGCCGGGCCGCCAGACGCAGGTAATCGTTGAGCCGCTCGGCCACAAAGTAGACGACAAACACCTCGGCGGGCGTCGAGCCCTTGGCCAGCATTCCCAGCTCTTCCATGGCGGCCAGCAACCGATCGAGCCCCAGCGACGCCCCGATGCCGGGCAACTCCTGGCTGGTGTAGAGGCTGGCCAGGTTGTCATAGCGTCCGCCGGAACAGACGCTGCCGATGCCGGGAAGCTGATCGAGGAAGGTCTCAAAAATCGTGCCGGTGTAGTAATCGAGGCCGCGCGCAATCGAAACGTCGAGGCGAACCCGCTCGGGGGCTGCCCCGCCGGCCTCGACGGCCGCAAGCAGTTCGGCCAGTCGGCCGACACCTTCCTGACCGATCTCACTTCCCGCGACCAGCGGTTCAAGTTGCCGCAGCACGTCGTCGTTGGAACCGGTCAGCTCCGAGAGACGGAGCACGTCGGCGGCTTGCGTGGCGGTTGCTCCAGCCACCCGCTGCATCTCTTCGGCCACGGCTTCGCGGCCAACCTTGCCGAGCTTGTCGAGCGCCCGCAGGATGGCGGCCGACTTGTCTGCCAGGCCCAGTCGCTGCAACAGGCCGTTGAGCACCATCCGGTTGTTGACGCGGATGGTGAACCCTTCAAACCCGATGGCCCGCATCAGGTCGTGAATCACCAGCGTCGTCTCGATGTCGGCCGCGGCCGATCGCGTGCCGATGGTGTCGAAATCGCACTGCATGAACTCGCGGTAGCGTCCACGCTGGGTGTTCTCGCCCCGCCAGACGGTGGCGATGTGATAGCGCTTGAAAGGCGTGCCCAGTTCGCCGATGTGTTGGGCGGCGAAGCGGGCCAGCGGCACCGTCAGGTCGAATCGCAAGCCGACCCACCGGCCGCCGTGGTCCTCAAAACGGTAGAGCTGCTTGTCGGTTTCTTCTCCCCCCTTGCCCGTGAGGATTTCCAGGTATTCCAGGGCCGGCGTGTCGATCGGGCTGAAGCCGTAGGAGCGATAGACGCGCCGCGCGGTATCGACCAGCCGCTCGCGGGCCATCATGGCTTCGGGCAGGTAGTCGCGGAATCCTTTGAGGGTGCGCGGCTCGATGCGGTCTGGTTTGCTCACAGCGAAATCACGTTCAACAAGGGTGGACGGCGGCTGCGGAACTCTTGCCGGCTGCGCGGCGGCAGCACGGCCTCGACATACTCTTCGATCTGCTCCGGAGTTTCAAAATAGCGGTCGTAGACGTAGTCGTCTTCGTATTCGCAGCTCGCGGTCGAATACTCCCGGCAAATGTTCGGCCGCGTTTCGTAGATGCCGCAGCGGTTGTCGTCTTGCAGATGTTTGCAGGGGGTGTGGACGAGCAGATACCATTGCTCCCCCTCCACGAACACCGTGGCCGCATCGTGCAGCAGATACCAGCGGATGTAGTCAAAATCCTTGTGCCGGGTGGGGGTGTCGATCGGCAGCGCGAAGTATTTGCAGCACTTGGCCGAGCAGTAATTGCACAGACAATCGCCCGGCTGGACTTGTTCGCGGCGAATTTTGGGTCGGCGCAAAGGCATCTTAGTATTCGAGTGCGAGTTCTTCGTAGGTAAGACGAACTTGTAGGGTGAGACGAGCTACGCGAGTCCCACCGAATTCTATTCCCGCAGCGCTTCGTCTAGCGGCAGGTTGATCAATCGGTCAGTCCGGCCAGTTCGCACAGCGCCGCGGCCATCACGGGCTGGGGGCAACTCCATACCAGAAAGAACAAGGCCTCCCGGCACCAGCGGCCCGTCGGATGGCCTAAGACATAACCTGTTCCCTTCGCCGCCGTCAATGCGCCCTGCGTGGCTCGCGACACCAGGCTGTTGGCACGAGCGCGAAGTTCGTCGGGCGAACACCCCTCGCCGCCGCCGGCCAACGTCATGAGCTCCGACTCGAGTGCGTCACGTTCATCGCGAAGGCTGGCGGCCGCCGAAAGAAGCTCTTCCCGCCGGGCCGCCTCCCGATCGAGATAATCGACGGCGGCCGTCGCCAGGCCCAGAGCCAGGGCCGAGGTTTGCAGTCCGCCGGTGCCGGCCCCGCCGGAGAGGACGTTTTCGGCCGGGCCGGCCAGCAGCCAGCGGCGATCGAGCGACACTTCGCGGCATTGGGCCCCGCCGGTGAGCGTGGCCGTGAGCCCCACCAGCCGAGCCGGCGGGTTCGCCGAGAAACCGGGCAGGCCCGTCGGCAGGACGGCCAGGATCTGCCGGCCGTCCTCACACGTGGCGCCCGTCACGATATAGTCGGCCCGCACGGCTCCGCTGACCCAGGGGATGGAGCCGTCGAGAACATAACCATCCGCCGTCTCGCGGGCCGCGAGCGTGGGACGGCTCAGATGTCGCCGGCTGGTGGTGAGGTGGGCGATGCCGACCGTGGCAAAAACCTCGCCCGCGGACAGCCTGGGAAGAAGCTCGTCGCGCAGGGCCTGATTCGGGCTGGCGACCAGCCGGCGGCACACGCCCAGCGGCTGCGTGAGCACGAACGTCGTGGTCAGGCAGGCCGAACTCAACCGCATCAGCCCCCGCAGAATATCAAGATCGCCCCATCCCTCGCCCCCCCATTGCCGGCCGACGAACCAGCGGTTCACGCCGTATCGCCGGCACAGATCGAGCTGCTCGGCCGGCCAGTCCCCCGCCAGGTCGAGCGCGTCGGCCCGATCCGCCAGCTCGCGGCACAGCTCGCCGAGGGCCGCCTGATCTGGCGAGGTGATGAGTTTCTCGGTGGGAAGCATGGTTCACGTAACTTTATCGAGCCCATGACCGGCTGACAAACGGCGCGCGAGACCGGCGGGGTTTCGGCGTCTTTGTGGCCTCGGCTTTCGCCGGATGTCGCCGGAGGATTGCTTCTTACGCTGGGCGATATTCCTCGTGCTCTACGCGGACAATAGACCATCGCGAACGACGATCGGACAACCGCCAGAAGCCGCTGCCGAGCCGTAAAGGTGTCAAAGCGTTTCCGGCCAGAGAATGGACGGACGCTACCGCGACACGGGCTGGACCAACGCCCGTTAGCCGACGGTTTCAGTTCAGCTTGCGTCTCACGAGTCTCCAATTCGCGTCCGCATCCATCACGGCGAGCCAGTGGTGTTCCCAGCCGCCGCTGTTCCTTCTGAATCGGCAGCGATACCAGGGCGTGCCGTACTCATCGATCTCGTAGATCCTAACTGGCCAGCGGCGCTGGGCGAGCTTCTTCCAGACGCGCCGCGTTTCACGAGGGACCTGTCCACTAACTGAGCCAGAAAGCGTGACTGGTTTCGTGATTCGCACAAGGTCGCCCACTTTTAGGTCGGCCGCTTTCGTCATCCAAGCACCATAGCAAATCCAAGGCGCCAGAACCAAAATGCCGCGCTCGCAGTTCTCCTTGAAGGTTCGGGCGGCGACCCTCCCCCTTTCTGGTGAACTGGGCTATACTCGCCTGCCACGCTGTTGATTTAGGACTCGTTCTTCCGGCCCGCGCCACCCACGTCCATGTCGCCCGTTATCCGCCCGACCATTCCCGCCGACCAGTTTCCCCTGCTGGCGCTGGCGAAGGAGACCGGCGTGTTCAAGCCGATCGAGCTCGACGCGCTGGAAGAGGTGCTGAACGACTATCACGCCACGAACCACGCGCACGGCCACCGCTCGGTCACCTACGAGGACGGCGGCGAGGTGCTGGGATTCGCCTATTACGCCCCGGCCGCCATGACCGACCACACCTGGTATCTTTACTGGATCGCGGTCACCAAGCGGACGCAGGCCCGCGGCATCGGCGGCAAGCTGCTCAAATTCGCCGAAGACGATATTCGCCAGCGGCAGGGGCGCATCCTGCTGATCGAGACCTCCTCGACCCCTCACTACGAGTTGACGCGGCGCTTTTACCTGAAGCAGGAGTACGAGCAGGTGGCCATCGTGCCCGACTACTACGCCGACGGCGACAGCATGGTGGTTTTTCGCAAGCGGCTGAAGGCCTAGTCCCCTCTCCCTCTGGGAGAGGGCTAGGGTGAGGGCGGTTTGCCGCATGACGCGGATTGCCCTCCCGCCATCCGCGCCGCTGCATCAGGCGCCCGGCAACAACGACGTCGCGGCAGATAATGGCAGATAATGGCAGAGTTTGGCAGATAATGGCAGAGTTTGGCAGACAACGGCAGAGTTTGGCAGACAACGGCAGAGATTGACAGGTCCGCGGCGATGATGAACCGATTCGGGCATTGACGGCGGCCCCTCGAGCAGAAGGCGCTCGCTCGTTACAGTCGAGGCGGGCTAAGGTAGCCGCGTCGCCAGAACGCGGGAACTGGGTCGCGGGCCTGCCTGGTCGGGCATCTCGCCGCGCCACGGTTTTGCGCGGCCTTAAGACCGCCCGTCTCGGCTTGCCGCCTTTCGAGTTTCGCCGGCTTCAGGTCGAAGCCTCGCCGTACTACCCGTTGTCTGCGATGACGGGCGTTGGGGTGCCGTTGGTCTGTTCGCCGGCCCGACCTTCCAAGCGGCTCATCCGCTCTTCCAGTTCGGTCGCCTCACGCAACCGCGGCCCCAGTTCCAAGACGGCTTTCGCGGCCCTCCGGGCCACCGACGGTTGGTCGCTTTCCATCAGCCGCTCCAAGATGCCGGTGGCTTCGCCTGCGAGACCGGCCAGCCGGCCCAGAGCGGAATCGAGCAGCCGGCCACGGGCCCGGCTCACGGCCCGTCGAAAATCGGCGTCCGCCAGCCGGTGGCGAGCCGTTCTTTGCTCGGCGCCGGCGGCCAACGCCAGAAGTTCCTCCTCCGCGGGCGTTTGGTTTCCGCCGATCTGTTCGTCGGCCTCGTCTTCCAGGCGGCTTATCCGCTCTTCCGCTTCGGTCGCCTCACTCAACCGCGGCCCCAGTTCCAGCACGGTTTTTGCGGCCCCCAGGGCCTCGGCCGGTTTCTCGCTTTTCATCAGCCGCTGCAAGGTCTCGACGGCCCTGCTGGCGAGCCCGGCCAGCCGGCCCCGCGCGCTATCGAACAGCCCTCCGCGGGCCTCGCTCACGGCCCGTCGAAAGTCGGCGTCCGCCAGCCGGCGGTAGACGGTTCGTTCGCCGACGCCGCCTCGCTCGGCGGCCTCCCGCACGCTGGCGCCGGCCGCCAACGCCAGAATCAGTTCGTCCTCGCCCGCGGGCGTTCCGTTCGGTCCCATTCTCGGCCTCCTATGTCGTCACCTTGTCCGACTGCTCCCCTGCATACCTGAAGAGATTTTCCAGGCAAGCCATGTTTTGCTCTCGACGGGTGCCACGCTATCTGCTTTTTCTGTCTCGGAAAAAGAAAAATCGTTCTGACCGTTCTGACCCTTTTTCTGTCCCGCATAAGACTTCAAACAGCCTCGACGCTTTCCCTTCCGACCGCGAACGGCGCTTAACCTGCGGGGGTGTGTCGGCCCCCGTTGGCTAACCGGCCCAGATCTGCCTTCGGCGTGTTGCATCGACGCAGGTTGGGCCGGTCGCTTGCGCGCTCAGGACGCGCCCTCCTGAGCGCCCCGGCTGAGCTTGCTGAGGACCAGCACTCACTGCTGGTAGCTAGCGCCGTCCGCTCGCAAGATCGCACTCAGCCGCCCACCAAATTCAGGGTGGAAACAACCAGACGCGAGGGTTCCCATTCTTGCAGTTAAGACGGCATGTCTGTATCCTGGCAACAGGGCGAAGCGGACTAGTCGGGCTGTCCGCGATTAGCGACTCCTTGTTCTCGATGGATTTGAATTCGATTCAGATCGTGCTTCTTGCAGGCAAGCGAGGCGTCTCATGTTGAAAAGGCTGCTCCATGTATTTGCCCTGACTGCGGCGATTCTACTGGCTCCCACGCCCCGGCCTGAAGCATCTTTGCTTGCCCAGTCGCGCGACGCGGACGCCAAAGTGCCCGATCGCTCGCAGCGAATGGCGGAAATGCAGCAGCTCGCCGTGGCTCTGAGTTTTGAGGAGCCAGACACGACGCCGCCCGCGAAGTACTTGGTTGCCGAAAGACCCCTGCTCCGGTTCAGCGATGCGGATCGGGGCATTGTCGACGGGACTCTGTGGGCCTATGGGGGCGAAGGCCGGCCTGCCGCGCTGCTGGAAATGTACTGCGGGCGATACATTCCTTTGGGCTCGTATCGCCATGCCTGGACGGCAACGAGCGACCGGCCCGTCAAGCTGCTGGGCGCGCCCGGCATCCAGTGGACCCCACGGACGTCGGCCGTTCGCTGGGCCGCCTTGGAAACGAATTTCACGCCGGCGCGGGAGCCCGCGGCGCGCCTCAGCCAGTTCAAATCGCTGGCCAAACGGTTCAGCAGCTTTCAAATCTTCAATCCCGGCAAGCAGCGCGAAGAACTGAGGCTGCTCGTTCAACCCCTCCATCGCTACAGCGACGTGAAGCTGCACGTCGCCGATGCCGCCATTTTCGCGTTTGCACTGGGCACGAATCCCGAGGCGCTTTTGTTTCTCGAAGCCGGCGATCCGTCCCGCGGCCAGTCGTCGTGGCAGTTCGGCATGGCGCAGCGCGGCTCGTCGGCGGAGATCCACGTGCTGCTCGACGGCCAAGAAGTCTGGACGGCACAACCGCTGGCGAAGTTGAAGCCGGAAGATCCCTTTTGTCATTTTCTCCGCCCCGTGACGGGTGGCCCGGTGCTCGCGGCACCTTGAGAAGGGTGTTGTCCGCCGGCATGACGCGCGGGCAACAATTCTTGCCGATGGGGCGATTGCCCACGGGCTGAAGCGGCAGTACGCCGGGATCCTGGGGCGAACGGACAATTGTCAGGTGGGGGTGTTCCTGAATTATGTGACCCACCAAGGTCATGCGCTGATCGATCGGCGATTGTTTCTCCCCCAGGAGTGGGCTGAGGACGGTGCGC